>JAITAE010000127.1 GCA_031284295.1 Spirochaetaceae bacterium | reverse complement strand
GCGCGGGCTTTTGCCGTGTTTGCCAACGAAGGCAGGGAAGTTACGCCGATGGCCATACGTTATATTGAAAACCGGAACGGCACGGTCATCCTGGACAATGAGCGGGACATCCGCCTTAAACAACGGCAAAAAGGCGGCGCGCTTCAGCTTATCAGCCCGCAAAACGCTTATGTCATGACGGGCCTGCTGAAAAAAACGGTCGATATGGGGACTCTGGGCGGTCAGGGCGGAAAGTTTGTGTTTGTGGACGACAAGGGCCAGCGTTACCGTATCGCGGCGGCGGGCAAAACCGGCACGACGCAGAACTGGTCGGACGCGTGGACCGTAGGTTTTACCCCGTACTACACGGCGGCGATATGGTTTGGTTTCGATAAACCGGGAAACTCGCTTGGGCTTACGCTGACTGGCGCGACTCTGGCGGGCCCAATCTGGGGGGACTTTATGCGTGAAATCCACCGGGGCCTGCCCGCCAGGGACTTTAAGCGGCCCGAAACGGGTGTTGTTGACATCAGGGTTTGCGCAAAATCAGGGCAGCTTTTGACCCCCGACTGCAACGAGGGCGAGGTGCTGCTTACTTTTTTGGATAAATTCCGCCCGCATGAATACTGCTCGTACCACAGCGGCGAATACAAATCTCACATCGCAATCGAAACCCTGCGTACCGGCATAACTTCGTTCGATGACCGCAATGTGCTGGGAGACCTAAGGATGCCGACCCTTGACGCCAGCCAGTTGCCGTCCTCAGCGCCCGCTGGCCGGCGCGGAGGCCCCGCAAATTCCTTTGGCAACTCAGGCGGCGCCTCAAATACAGTGGGCGACGGCCAGCAGCTTGAGCTCACGCTGCCCTCTTTGGACGATTTCGAATTGCCGTCGTACAACCCATTAATGGAGTAGACAAACCGCTCCGCTCCGCGCCCCCCACCCGCCAGCGGGTTTACCCACCAGTGGGTTTAAAGTCCGCCCCACCAGTGGGTTTAAAGTCCGCTACGCGGTAGCGTACCCCATAGGCGGCCTCATTTCTCATTTCTCATTTCTAATTCTTCATTCGCAAAGGGGGGCGCTGTTTTCCATGCCGCTCGCGGCACATAGCCGCCCCATCGCCGCGCCCCCCTACGTCCAGCCCCGCTACGCGGGTCTTCCAGTACCCCCCAATCCGCCGCCCCGCCCGTGGGTTTGGATTCCGCAGCCCGGTAGCCTACCGCGACCCCCCCCCGCGGGCGGGGGCGGCGGATTGGGGGGTACTGGCAGACCCGCGTCGCGGGGCTGGAAGTCGGGGGGCGCGGCGATGATGCGGCTATGTGCCGAAGGCGGTATGGAAAACAGCGCCCCCTTTTTAATAATCAGCGTTGCCCTAATAGTAACGAGGAAAACATTCACCTCCTCGGATATAGTAGGAGAATGAAGTACATGATGAACACGAAAGAGCTGGCCCGGCTGATGGTTATTAAGGTTGCGATAGACAGGGTCTACACGGTAAAACAGACGCGTCTACAGGCGGCCTGGAAGCTCGGTTGAGCATACGATGGGTAAAACACCTGAAGAAGGCCGTACGGGAACAAGGCGACGGGGCGGCCATTCACGGGAACGCGGGCAGGCATCCGGTTAACAGTATCGACGAAGCTATCCGAAAAAATTATAGCCTTGAGAAAAAATGATAAATACCGGAAAGCCAACGTTACCCACTTTAGGGAACTACTGGAGGAATACGAGCAGATAAAAATCAGCTACACCAGCCTATCGTGTATTCTTAAAGAAGCAGGTATCATGTCCTCGAAAACCCACCGAAGCGCGGGCTAAAGACGTACGATGAGGAAACGCGTGGCAAAGTTTGGGGGAACTCGTCCAATTGGCACAATCTGAGATATAACTATTTCTATTTATACATATTCTATATGCAAAACCAATCCGCGTTTCAAAATAGCCATAACTGTTTTGCTTTTATCTCTCCATGCCTTGTAACAGATGCTTTTTCCATGCCTTCTGATGTATAAATATCATGTTTTGCCCCGTGTCTATAAAAAACAACGCCGCTGTTTTGAGGATGCTTACAAAATTGTTTCATCCGGCAACTTTCAGAACGCATTTGTATTCTTTAACTTCCAGAGTGCCGTCCAAAACCCAGCCGTAAATTTCCCTGAGGGCATCTTCAAAATCCTAAAGGTTTTCTCCCTGTGTCGTGAATTCCGGGTATAGTGCTTCTACTTGTAAAACATCAATATGCCGGGGGCGTTGCGTCTATGATAAATGTCAAGCAAGTTTTTTCAAATTTCCCTCATTTTTTTCAAAAAATGTGCGGCACTGCCTGAACCTCCTAAAAAAGATTGTCTGTTCGGTCAAACCTCCGGTATAATGAGCCGTGCGTCTATTCGGGGTGCGGGGTGCGGATCTAATCCGGTAAGCAAATGCGGCTGCCGTCGGACTTTTGGTCCGCTGTTATTCGGGGAGAACGGGGTCATCGCTGCCCCGGCGACGCCCACAACCGGTAGCTGGACTTTATGTCCGGGCGAACACCTACACTATACCAGATAGCCGCATATCTTTATCATAACTTGTGGGGGCTGATTAACAGCCTAATGCTGCCCCCGCGGAGAGGGGTGGCGGAAAAGCCGCAAGCTTTGTAGCGCAGAGGCCGGCAACTTACGTTGCCGGCCCTTCCCCCTCATTATTCATGTTTAATTATTAACGCGAAAGGAGAATATTATGACGGACAACAGAGGAAAAATATACGAAGGCATCACGGCCGCCGGGGGAAATACGCCTTTGGTGCGCCTTGCCAAGATGGGAAAGGATTTGCCCGGTGTTATTCTGGCGAAGCTTGAGTCTTTTAACCCTATGAACAGCGTGAAAGATCGTATCGGCGCGGCCATGCTGACTCAGGCGGAGCGGGACGGCAGGCTTACACCCGGCGGTACCGTGATTGAA
>JAITAE010000071.1 GCA_031284295.1 Spirochaetaceae bacterium | reverse complement strand
GCCGCGGATAGTGAAGGTGTGTAATTCATGGAGGAACCGCGTTTCAGGAAACTGCCGGTGAGGTATGAGAAGAAAGCGCGGTAGTACCGGCGGAACTACCGCGCGCCGGTAGAGTTTGCTTGCGCGGCAAACGTCTAAATTTTCAGTCCCCCACGCAAAACCGCGTCCTGTAGGGCGGCATGAATCGTTTCGCAGTAAGTTGGGTGCGGCAAAACCGTTTCATGGATCTGCGCCGCGTTCAGGCCGCTTGTGACGCATTGGGCCGCCCACGCTATAATGTCCGTCGCGCGGTTGCAAAAAAACTGCGCGCCAAGCAGTATCTGTTTATCTGCTGAAAAAACCAGTTTTATAAAACCCCGTTCCTGATTTTCCAAAAGGGCTTTGCCGTTTGCGCCGAAAACGCCTTTGCCACAAATAACGGGAATGTTCCGTTTTTTCGCCTCATCCTCCGTTATGCCCACAAGGGCGATTTCAGGGCTTGTGTACACACAGGAGGGAATTGCGAATTTGCGCGGCGCCTTCCCTGTCGCGATAAATTCGACTGCCGCTTCCGCCTCAGCGGATGCGGCGTGGGCCAGCTGCATCCCGCCGGAAACAATATCACCCGCCGCATATATCCCTTTTATGCTCGTTTCATAGTTTTCGTTGACCTTGACGTAGCCCTTTTCATCAAGCTCCGGCGGGTTCCCCGGAACGAAAAGCTCCATCGCCATGGATTTCCGGCCTGTCGCCATAAGCGCCGCGTCAACCACAATGCTTTTCTCTTCCGCCTCATCGCCGGTCCGCGTAAAGACCCGCACCGCGCCGTCTTCCGCGACAAAGCGCACGGGCTTTGTGAGGGTGTTTACCGTCACGCCCTTTTTTTTCAAAAGGAGCATCGTGTTCTGCCCTATTTCCCTCTCCATATCGGCGAATACGGTGCGCCTGACGATGAGCGTCACTTCGCAGCCCAGGGCGCTGTAAAGGTGAGCGAACTCGACGGCGATAACGCCTCCGCCTATAATGGCGAGCCGTTTTGGGAAAAGGCCCTCCCCCTCAAGAAAGGCGTCGCTGGTATAGACCTTCGGCAAATCGCGCCCCTCCACCGGAACTTTTTCGGGAATGGTTCCCGTGGCAACAAGGATATTTTTTGCTTCGATCCTGTACGACTCGCCCAGAGACTCCTGTTGCCGGCCGTCCAGTATCACGGGGCTGCCGGAAACCATCACGGAGCGATCCCCTTCGATCAACGCCGTACCCCTGACCAAGGCTATGCCCGCCTTTTTCAGCGCCGCCGTCTGCCCCGTCCTCAGCGTTTCCACAACCTTTCTTTTCCACGCGCTTAAAGCGGCAAAGTCAAAACCTATCTTTTCCGTGCCGCTTATACCGTAACATTCGCCGTGTTGTACATCGTTTAACAAGGAGGCCCCGTGCAGCAGTGTTTTTGTCGGGATACAGCCCCTGTTAAGGCAGGTTCCGCCCACATCGGCCTTTTCTATCACGCAAACCTTAAGGCCAAGGGAAGCGGCCTTGAGCGCCCCCGCCGCACCTCCGGGCCCCGCGCCGATTACCGCCAGATCAAATGCGTTTAGTGTAGCCATCATGTCCCCCAAAAATTAACTGTATAAGATCCCGCGATGCTTCCGTGTTTTGCAGCCGCGCCTTTACCGCAGCTTCGTTAAAGGCGCAACCTTTCAGCAGTTTTGGCAGCGCAAGGATAAACTCAACGTCCATTGAGTCGGAGAATATCGCCGCGTCTTCGATGATATTTTTTTTGACCAAAAGCCGTACTTCTATTCCACCCCAGGCAAAACGATTGCTGACTGTCCATTCAAAGGGCGGATCCTTTCCGTAACGCCAGTCTTCCGAGGAAAACACATCGTAATGGGCTGCAATAGTTTTGCCGATGTCAACATCATCCGGCAGCATAAGTTTTTCATGGGCGTTTTCAAGGGTAAGATAGCCGGCTTTTATTTTGTATGCTTCGTCGAAACTCGCGCGCATAGCGGCTTTCATTTTATCGATGGTAATGACGGGATTGCACTCTACCAGATTTATTATCCTACTTTTGACGGAATCCACCCCTTTCGATTTTATCTTGTCCTGCGGGACGGAAAGGTATTTTTGCGCGGCGGCATGGTCAACCCGTATCAGGATCGTTCCGTGGTGGTATGAATTGTTTCCCGCTTTGTAGAATGCGTTACCCGAAAATTTCCTGCCCTGGGTTTCAATATCGTTCCGTCCGCTTTTTTGCGCGTCCACCCCGAGGGAGCGCACTGCCCGGAGAATCACGTCTGTCTGCAGACCAAGATCGTAATCGGAACTGGGAAGCAAAAAAGTAAAGTTCAAGTTGCCCATGTCATGATAAACGGCCCCGCCGCCTGAAAGCCGGCGGGCCAAAAACCCATCGTCCGCCTCAAGCTCCGCGACGCGGCATTCTTTGCGGGCGTTCTGATTCCTGCCGATAACAACGGTGTGTCTGTTCTGCCAAAGGTAGAGTACGCATGTATCTGCGGGCGTGTTTTCCAGCAAAAAAGATTCAAGGGCCAGGTTTCGCCACGGGTTTGTCTCAGTTGTATCGATAACAAGCGTGTTTCTTATCATGTAGCAGTTCCTTTGTCTGAAAAGTCCGGCGTATTGTTTGGCGCCGCAATAATGCCCCCCCTCCCCGTTATTACGGCGCGGCTCCTAATACCGCAGCTTGGGCTCCCGCGCCGCCTTTACGTCGTCGGGCCTGCCTATCACAGTGGTGACCGGGGCGGCGCGCAGGGCGTCAGGGCTGGTCTGCGCTTTGTCGTACAGCCTGAAGAACGTTTCGATGACCGCGTCGAGGGTTTCCCGGGATTCTGTCTCGGTGGGCTCCACCATAAGCGCTTCGTGTACGATAAGCGGGAAGTACATAGTCGGGGGGTGAAAACCCTCGTCCTGTAGTCCCTTCGCTATGTCCATAGCCGACACGCCTTTGTCATGCTTGAGCGGCCCTATATCAAGGACAAACTCGTGCATACAGGTGGTGTCGTATGCGATTTTGTATTTTGTCTTGAGCCTTTCCATCATGTAATTGGCGTTTAACACGGCGTTTTTGGAAATACCGGCTATGTTTTCCCTGCCCAGCATCAGCAAATAGGTCAAGGATTTAAGCACTACAAGGAAATTACCGTAGAACACACGGATTCTGCCTATGCTGTCTGGCCGCAACGAAGGATCGCCCTCCAAACCCAGCCCTTCAAGGGGCAGAAACGGCTCCAAAATCTTTTTGACCCCAACCGCGCCCGCGCCGGGACCGCCCGCGCCGTGGGGCGTGGCAAAAGTTTTATGCAAATTGAGATGCACCACGTCAAAGCCCATGTCGCCGGGGCGCACAATGCCCGCGATTGCGTTCAGGTTTGCGCCGTCGTAGTAATTGAGCCCCCCAGCTTTATGCACTATGTCAGTAATTTTGAGGATGTTCCGGTCAACAATGCCGACAGTGTTCGGATTAGTAAGCATGAGGCCCGCCGTGTCGTTTCCGACCGCTGCCTGCAACACATTCAAATCCACGCAGCCGTCCGCGCCGGAGGCGATGTTTATCACCTGGAAACCCGCCATTGCAGCGCTTGCGGGGTTTGTTCCGTGAGCGCTGTCCGGCACAATGATTTTGGTTCGCGCCGTATCGCCGCGTTTTTGGTGGTACGCTTTTATCAAAAGCAGGCCCAAAAACTCGCCGTGCGCACCCGCCGCAGGCTGAAAGCTCATCGCGTCCATTCCGCTTATTTCACACAGATATTCCCGCGCTATTTTCAGCGCCTCAAGGCACCCCTTCACGGTCGCTTCGTTTTGCAGTGGATGAATCCCAGTAAAGCCCGTCAGCGATGCTATCTCCTCGTTTATTTTGGGGTTGTACTTCATAGTGCAGGAACCGAGGGGGTAAAAGCCGTCGTTCACTCCGTAAGAACGCTTGGCAAGCGCCCAGTAGTGCCGGCTTAGTTCGTTCTCGTCAAGTTCCGGCAATGCCGCTTTTTTCTGCCGCGCGATGGACTGCGCGATGGGGACTTTGGGAACGTCACATTTCGGCAGAATGGAGCAAGCCCGGCCTTCCCTGCTTTTTTCAAATATTAACTTCATTTTGAGCCTCCGGTTTTCAAGATAGACACAAGGGTGTCGATCTCCGCTTTTGTGTTAATCTCCGTTACGCACCACAGGAGCCGCGTTTTTGAGAGCGGGTAGCCGCCTAAAATTCCGTGTTTTTCCAAAGTGGCAAGTGTAGCGTCAGTGTCGGGGCAGGCCGTGACAAATTCGTGGAAGAATTCGCCCGGGTACACAAGCTCAAAGCCTTTAACGGACGCAATTGCCTTTGCCGCGTAAGCCGCCTTTGAATGGCACTGCGCGGAAACTTCCGCAAAGCCCTCTTTGCCCAACACCGCCATATAGCAGGCCGCGGTGAGGGCGCAGTATGCTTCGTTGGAGCAGACATTGCTGGATGCCTTTTCCCGCCTAATATGCTGTTCCCGCGCCTGGAGGGTTAAAACATAGGCCCGCCTGCCCTGCGCATCGGTGGTTTCCCCTACGATACGCCCCGGCATCTTCCGCATAATAGCTTTTTTGCAGGCCATGAACCCCAGGTACGGGCCGCCGAAGGCGATCTGCAGGCCCAGGGGCTGGCCTTCCCCCACGGCAATGTCCGCGCCGCATGCTCCAGGGCTTTCCATGACCCCTAAACTTATCGGGTTGACCCCTTCCGCAAAAAGACTGCCCGCCTGATGTGTGATGCCGGCCGCCTGTTTTGCATCTTCGATAAGGCCGTAAAAGTTCGGATTTTGCAGATAAAAACAGGCGGCGGTACTGTCGGCGGTCAACAGCTCCTTTAGTTTTTCAAGGTCCGTTGTCCCGTTTTTCCGGGCAGGAACAATTTTTACCGGTGCGCCGAATCCAAAACAATAGGTTTTGATCGTCTGAATAATCTGGGGATGCGTGGTTTCCGACACATAGATTGTTTGACGCGCCCGCTCCCGGCACATATTCACCGCTTCCGCCGCCGCGCTCGCCCCGTCGTACACGGAAGCGTTGGAAACATCCATGCCGGTAATTTCGCATATCATCGTTTGATATTCAAAAATTGACTGCAAAATGCCCTGGCTGATTTCCGCTTGGTACGGCGTATACGCGGTTATAAAGGTTTCGGCTGATGTTATACGCTTCACCGCCGCGGGTATGTAGTGTTTGTACGCTCCGGCGCCTCGGAAAATCACCGGGTACACTGTGTTACGCGAGGCAAGCTCTCGCATGGCGCGCTCCGCTTCCATCTCCGACATTTCAGCGGGGAGATTGATGTCCTTGAGCATAACGCTTTTTGGCACAACGTCAAACAGTTCTTCAATAGAACTCTTGCCGATTACTTTGAGCATGGCGCTCCTGTCGGCATCAGTGTTCGGAATAAAATTTCCCATGACAACTCCTCCGGCATCCAAGGTTGTTGCCGCAAAATCTGCGATTTTGCGGCGGCAGCCCTGCCGTAATTTTATTTTAACGCGCCGCTGCGGCTTCTTCCTCGGCAACGACCTTTTCGTATTCCGCCGCCGCCAAAAGCTTGTCCGCACAGGCGCCTTCGGCGCGTATGAGCCAACTGCCGTAGGGATCGGCGTTAATTGAAGCCGGCGTGTCCAGCAGGCTTTCGTTGACTTCTTTTACGGAGCCGGTGACGGGGCTGTTGATATCCGAAACCGCTTTTACCGATTCAATATCGCCAAAGGCCGCGCCGCTTGTCAGGCTGTCCCCCGGTTGGGGAAGGTTTACAAAAACAATGTCGCCCAGGGCGCTCTGCGCGTAATCGGAAAGACCCACCTCAAAAAGGCCGCCGCCAATATCCTTTACCCACTCATGGGAATTCGTGTACTTCAAATCTACCGGTATATTCATACTTCTCCTCCAAAAAACAATTTTAACGTAGTTTTAACAAAACTACTTTTTCTTGTAAAACGGCAGCGGACAAACTTCCGCTTCGATCCTTCGCCCGCGCACATCAACTTCCAGCTTTACGCCTACTTCCGCGAAAGGCGTCTCGATGAGCGCCATTGCCACAGCCCGGTTAATATACGGGCAAAAGGTGCCGGAAGTCGTTTTCCCCCGCGCATTGCCCGCGGCATCGAAAACATCCTCACCGCCCCGGGCAATGCCGCGACCGGTGATGTTGAGCCCCACCCGTTTCCGCGTGGGTTTTTCCTTGCCGATGAGCGCCTTCTTTCCGATAAAATCGCCCTTGGTCATATCCACGGCGGATCCCAGGCCCGCTTCAAAGGGGTTTACGGTATCGTCCATCTCGTGGCCGTAAAGAGGCATCGCCGCCTCCAAACGCAGGGTATCCCGCGCCCCAAGGCCACAGGGGATAAGGCCGGCGGCACTTCCCGCCTCCAAAAGCATATCCCACATTTTTACCGCGTCGCCAGGCTTTAGAAACAGTTCAAAACCCGTCTCTCCCGTGTAGCCGGTGCGGGAGATGATACATTTTATGCCGCCAACACTACCGTTTTCCAGAAGTGTGTAGTACTTCTGCGGAAGGACGGCGCCGAGTTTTTCCAGTATCCCCGGCGACGCCGGGCCCTGTATCGCAATTTGCGCGGTTTCATCGGACACATCCCGCAACGTTACGTTTTTGTCGATCCGCGATTGTATCCAGGCAAAATCTTTTTCGTGGTTTGCGGCGTTTACGACAAGGTAGTACCTGCCCGCTTCCATTTTGCAGACTACAAGGTCGTCAATAATGCCACCCAAGTCGTTGCAAAGAAGGGTATACCGGACGCGGCCTATGGGCATATCGCCGAAATTACCTGAAAAAATACGGTGCAGATTCTCAAGCGCCGCCGCTTCGGTACCTTTGATGATAAATTCCGCCATGTGGGAAACGTCAAACAGTCCTGCCTTTGTGCGGACGGTTTTATGTTCCGTGATGATACCTGTTGCGTACTGCACAGGCAACAGAAATCCGCCGAATGGAACGATCTTTCCGCCGTGAGTTTCGTGCCAATCGTAGAGGGGGGTTTTTTTGTCCACTTCGATCCTCCTTCAATGTAAAAAATTCTGAGCCCTATTGTAAAACCTTACAAGGCCAGCACTCCGTCTTTTTACCTCAAAGATTCTCGAATGAGCTTCGATTGCCTCGTTGGTACCGTAAACCGGTAAAACCGGCTTACAGGTTTTCCGGAGATTTGCCGGAACACAGTTCTTTTGCCTGAGAGTTTATCACACGATTTCCCCTTCGGCGCCCTCTGAATCAGGGCCTCTCCTGTATTCTTCATTCAATTACCTAAGGAAGCACTGATTTATGCGAGCGCGCAATGTCAATGAAATTGACACATCAGCATAGTTGACGCAATCGGTGCTACTTTAATGCGAATGTCAACAAAGTTGACACTCCTTCCTTAATGGGTTAAGCAGGATGGGAGATCAACATGCTTTGCACGTTGATCCAACGTCAGGCAAAACAGATTAAATACTGTTTTGTGCAATGAAATGAGCTTGCTCCTTGGGTAACGATGATGCGCCAGCTATGCTGGCGAGACCTCAAGTTAATCGGCGTTGCCCTAACGTATGAGATTGACGGTGCGGGTGGAGAAATAAGCGATGTTCAGTTTAGCGGCATAGATTGGGGTAAGAACGCGGTAAAACGTTTCTGCCCGCCGGCGGCTGAATGAATACGATGAGAATGAATTATGGATTTATAGGAATAGCCTCCAAAAACAGCGCGGAATTTAAGGGATTTGACATTCTTCAATCTGTAAAATATATTCTAAACGGCAT
>JAITAE010000060.1 GCA_031284295.1 Spirochaetaceae bacterium | reverse complement strand
TTGCAATGAAATTTATCAGGCGGATGACGAAACAGCGGGAACTGGTTTTGAATGCCGTTCATTCTTTGGAGCATCCCACTGCGCAGGAAGTATACGCGTATATAACGATGACTACTACCGGGACGCAGGCTGAGGACAGGATAAGCCTTGGGACAATCTACAGGAATCTTCAGGTTTTGGAGGATGAGGGCAGGATAGTGGCGGTACCCACCGGGCAGGAGGCGATGCATTACGATGCGCGGCTGGATGTACACTACCACATACTTTGCGGGAAGTGCGGCAGGGTATTTGATGTACCGGTACGGTACATCATGGACATTGACTTGGAAACGGAGCGGCTGAGCGGACACCGAATCGAGTCGCACGATATACTGTTCCGGGGTGTTTGTAAAGATTGTTGTAAAGATTAAAGAAGGAAATTAAGGTTTTAGGTTTTATTATATAGTTGTATAATAAAATGCGGCTGTTAGCCGAATTTAATACTGTTCTGGAGGTTTTTATGAAAAAATGGGTTTGTTTGGTATGCGGTTATGTTCACACGGGAGACAGGCCGCCGGAATTCTGTCCGACGTGCAAGGCGCCGGCGGCAAAGTTCAAGGAAGAGGCCGGTAGCGGCGGTAAGTATGCGGCGGAGCATATTATTGGTGTAGCGAAAGATGTTGAAGATGACATTAAGAAGGATCTTGTGGCCAACTTCAACGGCGAATGCTCCGAAGTAGGGATGTACCTTGCGATGAGCCGGACCGCTGACCGCGAAGGCTATCCTGAGATCGCGGAGGCGTTCAAAAGGTATGCGTTTGAGGAAGCCGAGCATGCAGCAAAGTTTGCCGAACTGCTGGGTGACGTTTTGAGTCCGGACACGAAGAAAAACCTTGAGATGCGTGTAGCGGCGGAAGCGGGCGCCTGCGCCGGTAAGACCACCCTGGCGAAGCTTGCCAAGGATAGGGGCTACGACGCTATACACGACACGGTCCACGAGATGGCCCGTGACGAAGCTCGTCACGGTTCCGGTTTCGCGGGTCTTCTGAAACGCTATTTTGCATAGCTGTTCGGCGGACAAAATAAGGTAAAAACGCGGCCAAAAGCGAATGCTTTTGGCCGCGTTTTTTCGCCGGTACCGTACCGAGTACGCCATGTTCCGCTTCATAGCGGTTTTTCCGTAGCCACGGCCTTAGCAATTTGTCGCGCTTTGCGCATAAAATCACAAAAAATCGTCTTGCAAGCGATTTTTAACCCGCAAACTCCAAAGTAGGCCAGGAAGCGTGGTTTTATATCTTTTTTCAACTAAAATAGCCATAAATCTACAAGTGTATCCAACGGCTAGACTTTTTGCTATATAGAAAGTAATGTTTAAGCATGAAGCGCGTTTGCCTTTTACCGATAGCGTTAGCCTTAACATGTAATACGCTTTTTGCGCAGATGGGCGGGGTGGTATTTGCCCCGTTTATTTCATGGTTAAAGGCCGATGTAAACGGCAGCGAGGTGCGGCTTTCGTGGACCGATTCCAACAGCGTAAAAGGGCCTGTCTATATCTACCGTTCATCGACGCCGTTAAAAAACACTTATAACATATCCATGAATCAGGGCGTCGAAGTCCCCCACGGAACGGGCCGTTACACGGATATAGTCCCATTTGAAGGAGTCTGGTACTACTTTGTCGTGGCAAGTGACGAGCAGAAAAAAAAGTATGATCTGTTGATTCCATTCAACAATACGATAGATGTTACCGTCGGAAGAGTAACGCTGAACAACCCAGTTACATCGACGGGGAACGATGCCTACGCCCCCGTTTTTTACGGGTTTTCCGGTACGCAGGTAACGCCGGAACCTTCCTATCAAGTTTACGGAAACAGCGGCTCGGGGCAAAGTGTAGCGCCCGCCGGGAATTTATACGAAGGGTACCGGGCCACACAGAATACCGGCGTACAGTCTGTGGTTACCGGAATAAAGGCGACGGCTTACCCCGATGGAATAGAAATCACATTTAATTCACCGGACCCAAACAAAAGCGCGGTTCTTTACAGGAGCATCCAGCCTTTACGCGGCTTTTCGGACCTGCTTTCCGCGACGGTTGCGGCTTTGCGTGTAAAATCACCGTACATGGATCGTGTAAATTCCGGCGCGGCCTATTATTACGCGGTCGTGTACGAGGATGACATTATGAACGGGCACGGCCAAATTTATCCCGGCAGCAATGCCACGTTAATGCCGGCGGAGGTCTCATCAAACGCGCCGGTACAGGGGCCGTCCGCCAGCGGCGCGCCGTCTTATAGCGGCGGCATCGTAACGATAGATGAGAGCGCCTCAACGAAGGGGCGCGGCGCCAACGCCGTTGACACGTATCCGACATATCGCTCTTACTCTCGCCAGGCGGACGACACGCTTATTCTGAAAGAGCCTAGGGTTTTCAACCGCGATATGCAGACTTCCGGCAGTGATCCGGACGATAAACGGCTTGCCCTGATAGTCCAAGGGCCCTTCATGTGGAGGGACTGGCAGGCGGCGCGGACGGATTTGACTGACTTTATTGTCGAGGCGGCAAACGGCGCCGCCGAGAGCCGCGCCCGCTTCTATATTGCCCAGTGCTGGTATTTTATCGGAGACATAAGGATGGCGCTTTCAGTCTTTTTGAAGTTGCAACGGGTTTATCCTGAAGAATCAGAGCTATGGATACAGGCTTGCCTAAATAAGCTGTCGGAACGCTGACATGAAGAACCCCCCTGCCCCGCCCCGGCAGACTTTTTCCCTGGCGGATTCCGGTGTATTTGCTCATTTCATTACACAAATACCACATTAAAGCAGCACTGATTTATTCTGCAATATCTGGTTTAATACCCTGCGGCTTGCTACGCGGAGGCTCATTCTCGATTGAATAAATCAGTGCTTGCTTAGGGCAACGCTGATTAACTTGAGGCCAATCATCGTTACCCTATGTATTTGCTCATTTCATTGCGCAAATACGGCATTAAAGTAGCACCGATTTATGCGCACTCGCATAAATCAGTGCT
>JAITAE010000046.1 GCA_031284295.1 Spirochaetaceae bacterium | reverse complement strand
TTATCTGGTCTGCCGAACGGCGGCAATGAAGAGTGTTAATCCGTGTAATCCGCGTAATCCGTGGACGATTTAGAATACCCCTTTGATGAGTGAATCATTGAATTGAAGACCTAGACAATAGCAAAGACAACAACTGACATACCCGCGTATTTAAAAGGCCGCTGTTATTCGGGGAGAACGGGGAGGGGGGGCGAGGCTTTGGAGTGAGCCCCTCCCCCACCCACCCACCAAAAAAAGGTATCATCGCGTCTATCGTTCAATGAGGATTGAGAGCGCGATTTAACAAATGAGAACTTGCCCGTATGGGAGTTTAGGTATTAACGGCTGGGGGACGCGCAGAAACAGCGTACGAAATGGGTTATGTGAAATTGCGTTCCAAATTTTCTGCTATAAGCATACCGGACAAAAATTATTGGAGGGTAATATGGGTTTTGCGCGAAGCGCAAACTCCGGGAATCAAACCCGCGAAGCGAGTTTGATTCATGCGCCCAAACCGAAGGATAAAATTTCTTTGCGTCTGTCCTGACGAATGTTTGATACCGGTTGACATAGCCATTTTTTTTTGTAATGGTATCTAACTTGTTGAAGTTGCAGGTTCATATTCCTAAAGGAGACCTTGCTTATGAAAAAAATGGGTTTGAACACAAGCCTGTTATCTCTGGAAAACCTCAAGGCAAAACCTGTCCGTACCGCCTGCCTTGTGGTGGCGACGGCCATTCTGGCCTTTACTCTCTTTGGCGGGTCCATCCTTGCATTAAATCTCCGCCAGGGCCTGGCCGCCATGACAAAGCGTTTTGGGGCGGACTTGATGGTGGTTCCTGCGGGGACTTCCGAAAGAGCCCAGTCGCTCCTGCTCCGCGGGGCAGCCAGCTATTTTTACTTTGACGTGGCGATTGCAAATAGCGTTGCCCGGACGGAGGGCGTCGCCTGTGCCTCCCCCCAATTCTTTCTTACCTCCCTTTCGGAGAGCTGCTGCGACGCGATGGTACAGCTTATCGCTTACGACCCTGAAACAGATTTTGTCGTCCAGCCCTGGATAGCTGAAAAATACCATAAGACTGTGGAAGACGGGCAGCTTGTAGTGGGCAGCCGGATCACTATCCGCCCGGACAACACGATCAGGCTTTTGGGTCATCACTATCCAGTAGCGGCCCGGCTTTCAAAAAGCGCCAGCGGCCTGGACACGTCGGTTTTTATGACGATGAATACCATGCGGCTGCTGATAGGCCGCGCCCGGGCGGAAGGCTACGATTTTTTGGCGGTACAGGAAAAGGAAATGCAACGGGGGGCTGTGTCGGTGGTTCTGGCAAAAACCGCCCCCTCGACTCCCCCGGCGCGGCTTGCCCAAACCATAGATCGGGAAAACGCCGAGGTGGATGTCGTTGTTTCCCAGCGTATATTTTCCGGCATCGCCGAAACCCTTGCCGGGCTCACGGCGTACATTCACGTTTTTTCCATCGTGCTCTGGGTGCTGGCGCTTGTTGTCCTGGCGGCGGTGTTTTCCCTCTCCATCCACGAGCGGAAAAAAGAATTCGCCGTGTTACGGATTCTCGGAGCTACGCGGAGGAAGCTGGCCGGTATAGTGTTGGGTGAATCGGCCATTGCCGGACTTGCCGGCGGCGTGGCGGGCATCGTTCTGGCAAGCTTGGTGATATTCCCGTTTAGTACGCTGATAAGCGAGCGGCTTGAATTGCCATATCTTGACGCGCCCCTTCTCCACATTGTCCGGCTTGTTTTGGGAAGCCTCTTGCTTTCGGCCCTGACGGGGCCTCTGGCCTCGCTTTATGCGGCGTTGCGGATTAGCCGTGCGGAGACATATTTTACGATGCGGGAGGGCGAATGATGGGACTGCTGGAACTGGAGAAATTAACTAAAGAGTACCAACGGGGCGGACGGTATTTTAACGCGGTAAACCACGTCAGCCTTACTGTCGAGCCGGGGGACTTTATCAGCATTATCGGACGGAGCGGAAGCGGGAAAACCACCCTCCTCAACATGAGTGCGGGCTTGCTCCGGCCTACAGAAGGAACGGTTCTGTTTGAGGGGAATGATATTCACCGCCTGAAGGATAAAGAACTATCCTTTCTTCGCAACGAAAAGATCGGCTATGTTCCCCAGGGGCAAAGCCTTCTTTCAAACTTTACCGTTTTCGACAATGTGTGTATTCCCTGGTCTTTGTTCAGACGCGAGGGGGATGTTGAGGGCAGGGTTTTTATCCTGCTTGAAAAAGTGGGGATAAGCCATCTTGCCGATTCGTACCCTAAAGAGCTTTCCGGCGGGGAAATGCGGCGGGCGGCCATTGCCCGTTCACTCATAAACGAACCCCAGCTCCTCATTGCCGACGAACCCACCGGCGATCTTGACGTGGAGACCACGGCGGAGATTATGCGGCTGTTCAGCCGTATCGCCCAGGAAGGGACGGCGGTGCTTATCGTTACCCACGAACTTGACACCCTGGATTATGGCAACAAAACCTATTCGATGGACGCGGGGAAATTGCTGCCCCATACAGCTTAAAACAGCGCTTACCATGAAATACGGTACTACCTTTGAAAACCGCATCGAACACAAAGCAGTGCTTTGTGTTGAAAGTAATGCCGGCTTTGAAAAAGAAACCGCTTTTGCCGGTATAGTCAACCGTTATTACGAAAAGATACTCAAATTCTGCTGTTATGCGCTGGGGGGCAACAGGGCTTATGCCGAGGACTGCGCCCAAGATATTTTTCTTGTTCTGTACGAGCGTATGGATACACTCAAGGACTATGACAAAATCGGCGGCTGGCTCTACAAAACCGCGGGCCACATCTCAAAACAGTACGCCGCTTCCCTGAAAAGGGAACGTAAAAAATTTGCCGCGCCCTTTGTAAACTACGGGTATGAAGAATCGCCGGTGAACCGCGCCATCGCCGAAAACATAACGAGCGAAGAATACCGGATCGCCGAGGAGTCGGCCGTAGACCGTGCTGCCTGTGAAATACAAAAACGCCTGAAACCCTTTGACGAGCGTATTTTGGAACTGGCGTTCAAGGAAAAACATCCGCTGAAAGAAGTGGCGGCCCGGCTTAACCTGAGTTTAAGCGCCGTGAAGTCGCGAGCAAGCAGGCTACGGCAAAAGATAAGCGCCCTAGCGCGGGAATTGTTGGCGGATTGTGGATTATGACGCAACTTTTCGTGAAACAGGCGAGTTAGTAGGAGAGCTTAGTGGTAATGGAACAAAAGCGAAGTTCGCTTATTGAAGATATACAGGCGGAACTGCAAAAAGACGCCGCCGCGATTGCCCCTGATTTTATCGATCGCTGTATAGATGAATTATATGCGCTGGACGGCCTCATTTCGCCGAAACCTGACGATGAAGCAGTCCGTACCGCGGCCCGGACCGTCCGTGCCCGGGCACTCTGGAGGCGGCAGAATATAGCGGCGAAACGGGCATTAACACGCCGCGTCAGGTCAAGAGCCGTCCGTTGGACCCTGGCGGCCTGCTCCGCGGTCCTGATTTTTTTTTCCGTCAACTATATAACCGCGCTGGCAACCGGCGACTGCCTTCCTTCCAGAGTGGGTATAAAAATATGCTGCGGAACAAAATTTTGCCTCTGCGATACGGACAAAACGAAAGAAACAGGCCGTCCTTGACAAAAAAATGCAACCTTTTATGACTTTTCCGAGTAAATATGAGATTGATAAGATAATCCCATTTTATAAGGAGGAATTGTATGAAAAACCGTATTATTTCAGGCGGAGCGGCGATTGTTTTTGGTCTGCTCATAGCGTTGGGACCGCAATTTTTGTTCCCGGTATGCCCGGTAGAGGGAGGTATGTTTATGAAATGTCATTGGTCCGCACAGGCGGAAATAGGCGTGGGAGCCGTAATTGCCGTCCTTGGTATCGCCCTTGTCATTTTTGCCAATTCTAAAATACGGCTGGGACTGACTATCGGGATTTTTCTTTCCGCTGTGCTGTCTCTGCTTATCCCCCACGCCCTTATCGGCGGCTGCGCTATGCAATCCATGCCCTGCCGCAAAATAAGTTTTCCGTCGATTGTCGTCATCAGTATTCTACTGTTAATAGGATCGGCGTTAAATACACTTCATCTTGCCTGGAAAAAAGAAACCTAACGGACGGTTTGATTTTTTTGTGACTGCCTAAAGCTTATGGCCTCAAGAAGTGGTGTTTTCCCGCTCATAGATCGCCGTTAATGGATCCTGTAGTACAGGGTTTTTCGTACCGCCTTGTTAACGTACTTTTACGTGCAGGCATCTATATACAGTATCAGGAACCGGCAAAGCCACCGGTTCAGGATGAATCGCCTCAATGGGCTTGCCTTGGGGACAGGTTTGCAGTCCTCAATCTCGGTAAGTACCCGGTTGTTTGTCTCACAGTTTTGCGGTTTTTCAGGCGTTCAGCCTTACAAAACCGCATTTTAACGGAAGTTGGCGCTGTTTTGCCGGACGCCGGCTCGCAAGGACGCTCTGTGGTTCAT
>JAITAE010000040.1 GCA_031284295.1 Spirochaetaceae bacterium | reverse complement strand
AAACCCACTGGTGGGGGTGGGGAGGTATGGAAACAGCGCCCCCTTTGAGTTAAAATATCATTGAAGGTACTGCGCACGGCAAGGACAATGGCTCCGCTGCCGGCGGGTTAAACCACAATGGGTGGAGCGAGGGGCCGGCAGCTTTCGTTGCCGCGGCTTACCCCTTCTATACTATGGAGCATGGAGGAATTATGGAGTTGCTGGAATTGAAAGATATTTCAAAAACGTACGGGGCGCTCAAGGCGCTGCAAAACATTAACCTGACGGTAAGGCAGGGGGAATGGCTTGCTATTATGGGGCCGTCCGGTTCGGGGAAGACTACGATGATGAACATCGTGGGCTGCATGGACAAGCCGTCCGGCGGGCAGGTGATTCTGGACGGCGTGGATATTTCCCGTGAAAACTCGCGCGGTCTTACCACGATAAGGCGGGACAAGATAGGGCTTATCTTTCAGCAGTTCCATCTTGTAAACTATCTGACGGCGCTGGAAAATGTGATGGTGGCGCAGTACTATCACAGTATGCCGGACGAAAATGAGGCGATGGAGGCGCTGGAACGTGTAGGGCTGGCCGGGCGGGCGAAACATCTGCCGAGCCAGCTTTCAGGCGGCGAGCAGCAGCGGGTCTGCATAGCCCGCGCCCTCATCAATTATCCTAGGCTGATTCTTGCCGACGAGCCGACGGGCAACCTTGACGAGGCCAACGAACAGATGGTCATCGATATTTTCAAGAAACTTCACGCGGAGGGCAGCGCCATCATTGTTGTAACGCATGACCCGGAAGTCGCGGAAGATGCCCAGCGTACTGTCGTGCTGGAACATGGCCGTATAGCCCGCGTTGTGGAAAACGGCGCGGCCAAATGAAATGCTTGGAGGAAGTATTATGAATAGAATAAGCGGTAAATGTTTTTGGATTCTGCTGATAGCCGCGGCTTTGTTGTTGCCGGGCTGCGGAAAGAAGTCGTACAGAGACGGTGTGTATACCGGAAAAAGCGGCGCGGACGAGATGGGCGCGTGGGGTGAGGTTACTGTTACGATAAAGGACGGGAGTGTCGCGGACTGCGAGTTTATCATTCACCAGAAAGACGGCACGTTAAAGGACGAGGACTACGGCAAGGTGAACGGCGAGATTTCCAATCTGGACTATTACACCAAGGCTCAGTTTGCCGTCCGCGCGATGGAACGGTACGCCAGCTCGTTCCGCGAAACGGGCGACCTGAAAAAAGTGGACGCGGTGAGCGGCGCGACTGTCGCCTTTAACCAGTTTACCGAAGCGGCAGGGCTTGCGCTGAAAAAGGCTGCCGGCGGGTCTTAAACCGGAAGTTCAGGATAGGCGGCGGCAGTTTAAATGGTGTCGGGTTTGCTATGATTTAAATTATTAGGAAAGGCTGGTACTCCGGCCTGACTGAAAACTTGAATTAATCCAGTTTGCCGGCATTGATCACAAAATGAATGCCGGCGTGAAATACAATGGACGCGCATTTCAGGATACTGTAAGTGATGCGCGTAAAGCGCCGCTTATTCGTTAGCCTTTGACAGCGAACCTATGTTACAGCAGGCCACCGTTGACATGGCGCGTAAACGCGCTATTATCGGCGGTATGGTTTCTATAACATAGTCTATGTCTTCTTCCGTGTTGCCCCAGCCCAGGCTAAAGCGTATCGAACCGTGGGCAAGCTCCGGCCACACGCCTATAGCCATCAGCACGTGGGACGGATCAAGGCTGCCGGACGCGCAGGCGGAACCGGTTGAGGCCTCTATACCCTTCAAATCCATCGAAAGCAGAATCGACTCGCCCTCCGCGCCGGGAAACGAAACGTTAAGCGTATTCGGCAGCATATCCACCGGGTGTCCGTTAATTTTTATCGTAGGCACATTGGCAAGCAAACCCTCGCGCAGCTTGTCCCGCAGCACCGCTATCTTTTTGCCGTATTCTGGAAGCTCTTTTTTCGCAAGCTCCGCCGCCTTGCCGAAACCCAGTATGCCGATGTTGTTGTAGGTACCGGCACGCTGGCCGCCTTCCTGGTGCCCGCCGTGAATCAGCGGGTAGAGCGGCGCTTTTTTCCGGCAGTACAGCGCGCCTATTCCCTTTGGGCCGTAGATTTTATGCGCCGACATGGTAAGGTAATCAACGCCAAGCTCGTCAACATTGAGCGGTATCTTTCCGACGGCCTGCGTAGCGTCCGTATGCGTCCACGCTCCGGCCTCCTTCGCCAAGCGTACAATCTCCTTGATGTCCTGTATCGTGCCTATCTCGTTGTTCGCCATCATAACCGAAACAAACAGGGTATTGTCGTTTAGGGCGGCTCTGTATGCATCCATCTTGATCTTGCCGTACTCGTCAACAGGCAGAAAAGTAACATCCATCCCCAATGATTTGAGGTAGGACGCTGAATTCAGCACACAGGGATGTTCAATCGCCGTTGTTATTATACCGGCGCGTCCTTCCGTAAGGACGGCGCCGTTTGGAGCGCTGGCGAGGCGGCGCATCGTTTGAAACACCGTATTGTTCGATTCGGAGCCGCCCGAAGTAAATATGACATTCCCGGCGGCGGAACCTATCAGCGCGGCAACAGCTCTCCGCGCCTCCTCAACACGCGCGCGGGCCAGCCGCCCAGCTTCGTGCATACTGGAAGCGTTCCCGTATATATCAAAATCCTCGATAATCGCGTCACGGACCTCGCCGCGCAGCGGCGTGGTCGCGTTGTAATCCAAATAAACATGACGTAATGGCATTTTTTACTCCAACAACAAATATCTTAATTTAGAGTATAATTCCATGCGGAACGAGCCTCAGGAGGAGGCCCATGCGCAAAGCGCGGCAAACTGCCAGGATTAAAATATATAAGGTTTTCAGTGTTCTGTCCATTAACCCGCGCCGCATCTGGACCCGTTTTTTCAGGCGCATTTTTAAAGAATCCCGATGAGCCTCCGTGCGGCAAGCGCGCAAACAAGTTGCGACGGCGTATTAAACCAGGCTATGCTAACAAACGTATAGTATCGTATACAGCCTGTTTACCTCCGTCATAACGGAGAAAAAAGCAGCGCGGCCTCAGGGCCGCGCCGCTACGGAACGCGCAAAGGATTGAAGCGGAATAACGCCGCCCGGCGCACAGCGCCATGCGGCGTTATTATAGCGGAAAGCCTGGTTTTTGGCGCAAAGCGCCAAAAATGCGCCCAAAACAAGAAAATTCCTATGCTCCTGTCCTGGACTCTTATCTGGGGTACTTGACCTTTAAATGTAAGTGTGGTAATTAGATAAGGCGTTCTCAATTAAAAGTGGAGGGCAAAACTGACTGTAAGGGGTTTATAATGGCGATAAGTAAAAACGCTCGTACTACGAGCACTACGCAAAAGTTTTTCTGTTCCTGCGGAGGCGAGATAAAGATGAAGACCTTGTTCGAGGGCGGAAAGGTTAAGACAATCGCGGAATGTGATAAATGCAAGAGGTCTGAGCGGAGACCTTCGGATTTTAAATAGGAGTGGAGGTATATTTTGGCAAAAAATTGCAGTTCCGCGGAAAAGCGGCGCAGGCAGAGTGAAGAGAGACGGCTTAGGAACAAGGCGGCAAAGAGCGCCGTTAAGACCAGCGTAAAAAAATTTCTTGCGCTGGCGCATAAAAAGGACGGCGAAGGGGCAGAGACGGCTTTGCGTAATATGACAAAACTGATTGACACTGCCGCCAGGAAGGGTATTATCAAAAAAAATGCGGCTTCGCGCAAAAAATCACGTATGCAGAAGCTGTTTAACGGTATAAAGGCCGCTCTGTAAGTAACTGCCTATATAGTTACCGGAGGTGTATTGATGGCGGTAGGCAAATTTACTAAAGCAGAAATCATAGATAGCGTGTATGAAAAATCCGGAATCAACCGTTCCGATATCAGGTTAACAATCGATACGGCCTTCGATTCGATAAAAGAGGCGCTCAGCGGCAACAGAACGGTTGAATTGCGCGGTTTCGGCACGTTTGAAGTGCGTTTTCGCAAGGGGCGGGCCAAGGCGCGAAACCCGCGTACAGGAGAGCCTGTAACACCCTGTCCGCACGGCATAGTAGCCTTTAAGCCGGGCAAGGAGATGAAACGCGCCGCATGGTCCAGTATGCGGACTTCCGCTGATGACCGCTCATCTGACGAAAGTCCGCCGGCGGCTGAAACTCAGCCCTAGAGCACGATAACGCATGAGCAAGCGCGTTTTTCCCACTTCAAAAACAGCAAAGGACTTTGCCATAAAAACGTCAAATGACGGCGCAAAGCAAGTTCCGCTTCCGTCTTTTCTTACGGTTTTCCTTAAAAACGCGGGGTTAGCGCTTCTTGCCGCGGCGCTGTTCGCGCTTGCCCACCCGAATCCCATATTCATGAACGGGCTGCCCGCCCTGGCGTGGGTCATGTACCTGCCGGTTCTAGTTTTGATACGCCGTTCCTCGCCGCCCGCCTGCCTGTTTTGGGGAGCCCTGTACGGGTTTGCCGCGTTTTTGCTGTTCAACTATTGGATGGGCGCCTACCAGTTTATAGCGGGAGTCGTTGTTTACACGATTTACCTCTGTTACTTTGCGCTGCTTTTTCTCGCGATGCGCATTGCGCTTGTCCTGTTTCCGCGTTACGGTTTTATACTACAGTGGCTTATTTTTGCCGGCTTTGAGTACCTCCGCACGCTTGGTTTTTTGGGCTACCCCTACGGCATTACCGGTTATACCCAGTGGCAGATGATACCGCTGATACAGGTTGCGGGCATAACCGGTGTTTGGGGAGTCTCCGCGCTGATAATTTTTCCACAAACCTTGCTGGCGCGGTATTTTTACCGCTTTTCGCCTGTAAAAGCGTCCGGCCTCCGCGTCCGCGGCTTTGTTGTCAGCTTTTTTTTATATCTTATTGTCCTTGCACTCTGTTTGGTATACGGTTTCGCCACGCCGCACGATTTTTCAGACGCCAAAACAGCCCGCATCGCGTTGATTCAGCATAACACCGACCCCTGGAAGGACGACAAAGCGGCCTATCAAAACAATTTTAGGATATTAAAACGCTTAAGTGAGGAGGCGCTTGCGCAGTCCCCCAGACCCGAACTGGTAGTCTGGTCCGAGACGGCCTTCGTCCCGATGATCTACTGGCACAGCCACTACCGCACGGACAGCGATTACTACGCCCAGGTGAAAGAACTGCTGGATTTCCTTGCGCGGCAGGATATACCTTTTGTTGTCGGTAATGACGACGGCAGGCGTGAGATGACCGACTCAGGGGCCGTAGGCAGGGTGGACTACAACGCCGCGATCCTGTTTGAACGGGGCGAGATGGTAGATGTGTACCGAAAAATACACCTTGTACCGTTTACGGAACATTTTCCGTATAAAAAGCAGCTGCCGTTTGTCTACAAGATGCTGGAAGACACGGATACGCACTTTTGGAAAAAGGGGACGCGGAGAGTTGTTTTCGATGTCAACGATTTGCGTTTTTCCACACCGATCTGTTTTGAAGATACCTTTGGCAATCTGTCCCGCGAGTTTGTCCAAAACGGCGCGGAACTGATAGTAAACCTTTCGAACGACGCATGGTCGCACAGCCTGAGCGCCCAGATGCAGCATCTTTCGATGGCGGTTTTCCGCAGCGTAGAAAATCGCCGCTCAATGACGCGATCCACCGCGTCCGGCCAAACCTGCGCGGTGGCCCCCGACGGCAAGATTCTGGCAATGGCCGATGCTTTTACCGAAACCGCGCTGACCGTCTCCGTTCCAATCATTACGGATCAAACTTTTTACACAAGGCACGGTGATTTTTTGCCGCGGTTATTCCTGGCCGCCGCCCTTGCTATGGCGCTTGCCGGCATAGCAAGGGCCATCTATTTGGCAAACATTATATCCAATCCCAAATCCAAAAATACTTTGTAGCCTTTTTCAGTCATAAATTTTCTTGATTTCCGTGCCATATACATAGATTGATATAAAATCTATATACGTCCTACCCCCTACCCTCCCCTACCCTTCTCCAAATCCGCTGGAATTTCTGTACTCATTCATCAAATTATCAAAAATATAAATTTAATAATATTTATAGCCCCATCATTAAATCCCTAAAATAGAATTTATAGTTCCCGGCATTTAGCCCGCCGCCAGCCTTTCCCGTCCTGATGCAGGACGGGAAAGGCTGGCGCTTTTACCCGCAAAAGTCATAAGTCGCACAATTTTCTTACATCATCGGTTATGTCTTCAAAGCCTTTCAAACCAAGGTCATGAAAAGCCTTGTATATTTCCTTACCGCGGAGTGACATTAAAGCGTCTTCAAAGAAATCGGAAATTTCATTAACGCTTTCTTTAATTTCAAGCCGCACAAGAGTATCCTTGACGCTGTTTTTGATTTCATCTTTAAGCAAGGGGTGGGATATGGCCGGATATAAGACTTCTTTTTTAATAAAATCCAATACATCCTTTTTTGTTCTTTTATTTTCGTCAATGATTAGTTGAATATGAGTGTCCATCGCCAGCCATTCAATGTTTGAATATACATCAACCGTTAAGATGTCCTTAAGCTGATAAAGTGAATCAATATGATTTATATTTCTAACCAAAAGTAAATACTGCTGCGGCACGCTCAAAGCCAGTAAATCTTCCGTAGGTATTTTCTTAAATAAATCGTCCGGAATATTACCCACTGATCCATCAACGGTTTTACTATCAGTATTGATTACAATCATATTACCTTCGTCAATATTTGTGATTTCTTTGTTTATTGCCCATTCGTAGGCTTCATCATGATGATCAATCCATAATAGATAATAACATCTATCATTTGAATCTTGCATATAAACAATCACGCGATAGCTGAGATCGACTCGCGCCGAATATAAATGTTTATCGGCGCCCCTATTTATTTTTTCAAAATTCAACCCTGCTGGTTTTTCGTCTTGCGCAATATTCTTGAGCAACTTTTTTACCTTGTTCTGTACCGGGCGCGGCAGCCGCGCAAAAGCTTCAAGAAAATCGTATGTAATAGCTATTTTGTTCATTTTATAAAACTCCTACTGTTATAAAGATATTAGAGTTGTTTGGAAACTTCAGTTTCCGCGCCAACTTCCATTAAAAAACGCAGTTTTGTCGAACCTTCGGTTCGCAGGCTTTTAGCCTGAAAAACCGCAAGACTGTTAGACAACCAACC
>JAITAE010000035.1 GCA_031284295.1 Spirochaetaceae bacterium | reverse complement strand
TTTTTCCGGGCGATTTCTTTGACGGCATTTTTGGCGATTACCGCATTGTCGGCATTGGTCAAAGCGTCACTGTACTGCAAAATCAATTCCATCTGGCCGGGCCCATATTCGGTGTGTATCGCTTCAATGGGAATATTAAACGCCTCAAGGTTATGTAACAGTTCGTCAACTATTTCGCTGTACCAGCCGATTTTTCCAACGGAATATGTCTCTTTACCACCGAAAAGCGGTTTTTTATCGCCGTCAAGAAGATAAAATTCGATTTCTGAGCCTACCCTGGCCGTGTATCCTGTTTTTTTTAGCCGTTCTAAAACATTTTTCAAAACCTGCCGAGGCGCAACCTGAATAATTTCGCCGGTATCAATAACAAGATCGGCAACGGCATACGCGGTTCCCGGACGCCACGGTATTTCTCGAAGCGTTGAATAGTCCGGTTTTAGCGTCATATCGGACGCACCCCTTTCAAACGCGGCGAAGTCCGATGTGGTAAAATATTCGGACTGAATATCCCAGGTAAGCGGCGCCCGGCATACGCTCGTACCGTCTGCCGGGTGTTCCAAAAGAAAGCGCGAGGGCAGTCTTTTTCCTATTATCGAACCATTTATGTCGGCAAAACCAATCTCGACCGATGTAATATTATGATCGGTGATGTATTTTTTTGCTTTTTCTATATCATCGGGGGAATAATTGATTTGTAAACCCATACAATCTCCTTTTGGCTGCCCTCCCTCGTGTTACCACACAGGTATCAACACCTCTGTACCGCCAAAACTGTCGCGGAGCGATTTTTTTACCGCGTCCGTGTAGAAAGCCTTTTTAAGGATTGCCGTTTTTTCGGAATTAAGGTTTTCTTCCCGCACGGCGATAATATCGGCAGCCTGAAAACGTTCCGGCTCGGCAGCCAGGATTTTGGACGGGTTGATGCCGCTGTCGTAGGCAACCGTCGCGTACAGGAAACCGGCGTCGGCATCCTCCAATGTCCGCGAAAGCATCGTATAATCCACCTCAATAAATTTCAGGTTTTTGGGGTTGTAGGTGATATCGGCCTGAGAAGCGCCTTCCTCATTGACGCCCTCTTTGAGTTTAAGAAGCCCGGCTTCAATCAGGATAGTGAAGGCCCTGAAGTTGTTACCCGCGTCTGCCGGAATCACAATCACGGCGCCGTCCGGCAAATCGGCAAGGGTTTTGTAATTCTTGGCCGTATAAAGCCCCGAACGGTCGGTAAACACCTTGAAGGCCGCGGCAAGGTGGGCCTTGTGTTCTCTGTTAAATTCGTTCATGTATGGTGTATGCTGGTGGTAGTTCGCAAAATACTCGCCGCGCTCAACCGCCTCGTTAAGCTGTGTATTGTCCGCAAGGAAGACGTATTCCAGCGTATAGCCAAGTTTGGCCACCTCTTCCGCCAATACTTTTGTGCTGTCCTCGTAAGCTTTTAGATTGCAGGATGCGAATTTGATAAGCTTGTCATCGCTTGCAGCCGTCTTCTTTTTGGTGCATGAGCCAAACACAACCAGTGAGAGTATCACCAGTACGCAAAAAAACCGTTTTTCAGTCATATAAACTCCTCATCACAAATTCCTATTATATATAGGTGATTTATATAATACTCGTGCGGCGACTTTGTGTCAAGCGTAACCCTAGTAAATACATTGATATACTTGAAAACATTCCGGCCTTACGGTACCATGCTAAAATATGACGGCAAAAGAAGTGATTCTCAACGCAATAGCGATGAAACCCGTTGAACGTGTACCCTTTGCGCTGTTTTTGGGCGGCTCGTGGGCGCTTGGCACACAAAACCTATCGTTTGAGGCCGCGCTAAAAAGGCCGGTGAAAGAAATCGCCGCCATTATTGTAAAAGCGTACCGCGCCTCTGGCAGCGATATTGTGTGGGCCGCGCCCGGTTCAGGAAACCTTATCGTCCGGGCCCTTGGCGGAAAGCTGAAATTCCGGCAGGCTGGGCCGCCTGATGTTGTCGAACCTGTCATAAAAAACCCCGAAATGCTAGGAAGCATCGACATTGAACAATTCAAGAAAGACGCGATGCTACGGCGTACGATGGAAATCACAAAATACATCCTTAAAGAGACGGCGCCGTATTTTGCGACAGGCGGCAGTATGTGGGGGCCGCTTACGCTTGCCGGGCTTCTGTACGGCACAGAGCCGCTTATGCGGGATATGCGCCGTAATAAACAGGCGGTTCATGCTATACTTGACTGGACGGCCCGGCTTTACCTTGCTTACGTGGAAACTTATATCAATGACGGCATGGATATTATCGCGATGGGGGAGCCGTCCGCCTCAGGCGACATAATCTCCCGTCAGCATTTTTCCGAATTCGTTTTACCAGCCTTGAAGAACATCTACAGGGCGCTGTCGGGCAGGGGCGTAAAAACCTGTCTCCATATTTGCGGCAATGTAGAAAATCGCCTTGATTTAATGTACGAAACCGGCGTTGATGTTATTTCAGTTGATTATAAGGTGAGTCTGAAAAAAGCACGTGATGTTTTTTCAGGCAGGCTTGCCTTTGCGGGAAATGTTGATCCTGTGGCCGTCCTACAGGACGGGACAGCGGATGAAATCAAGCAATCGTGCTGCCGGTGTATCGAAGACGCCGGTACTAGCGGGTTCATTTTAATGCCGGGCTGCGATATTTCACCGTCAACACCGCTGGAGAATATCAAAACCATGATGGACGCCGCGCGGTCTTATCCATGCACAATGAGAACACAGAACACAACTGAATATGAATTGTTATGAAAAGAAATCCACAAACGTTAAGATCGTCCGCGTCACTGTATTACCCGCA
>JAITAE010000309.1 GCA_031284295.1 Spirochaetaceae bacterium | reverse complement strand
GACCGCCTTATCATGGCGCTTACAGGCCGCGCCGCGATTGACGGCGTACTCCCGTTTCCAATGGACCCGCTTTTATCGTAACAGTACGCTTGCGCAGCAAACGCGCAAACAAGATTGCGGCGGGGTATTAAACCCATAGGCACTAACTTATATTTGACAAACCGTCGGATTAATAGTATACGGTAAAAAACACTGGAGCTTTGTAGTATGCTGTCGATAGCCCAGTTACTGCCGCTGCTCGGAAAGGATTACCGGCGGAAATGTATCGAACTTGGGGTTATACGGCGTGCGCGTGAAATCAAAACGCCCGCCGATTTAATTACGCTCTGTTTGCTTCATCCGCTCAACGGAGTGTCACACTTGTCGCGGTCAGCGCGGTCGCTTTCACCCTGAAACTAGGGGATTTCAGCGACATGGCGTTTATGAAAAAAGAAAGCCAAACGCGGCGAAACCTACCGCCCGCATTATGCGATAGACCTTCATACCACTGCCTGAACCGCAGTGCGGATTATATATAGTATTTCTACTTAGAAAAGTATAAAGTATAAGGAGGGGGAAGTCGCGGCAACAAAAGTTGCCGGCCCCCTCGCTCCAGCCTTGCTTATCTATTGCGTGGAGTTTGCGCTAAACGCAAACTCCTAAAATAACCGGCGCAGCCGGTTATTCACCCCCCAATCAGCCGCCTGCGCCTGCGTGGAGGCCACTAGCAGTTTTTTGCGCTTTTCTCTTGGAGAGCGTCAAATAGACGTTTCTTTATACACTTTCCCTATGTTAAGCGGCTTAATCAATCCCAACACCCAGTACAGCCGGTCCCGCGCTGATTATTGCGGGGCGTGGCGGTATCTTGCAAAAAGCGGGACTCAAGACCCGGCGCGCGCCGGACCGGACGCTATGTAGGCTTCGAATGAACCTGAAAGACGAATGCCTGAGTATTCGGCTATAAACACACTCTCGCCGCGCCCCACCGGAATTTCTCCCCCGTCCCTAAGGCAAATGCAAACCTTGCCGTCGACACAAACAAGTATCGAGGCGGGCGAAGAAACAGGAAAGGCGGTGTCCGTGCCGGTGCTATCAATGCGTACAAGCGAAAAATCATTTGCCGGCACAGGGTATCTGTAGAGGCATCCCGTTTTGGGTTTAAGTATACCGGGCATGAACGGGCCGAATTCAGACACGTCAAACAGTTCCGCGCGGTCTATATGTTTCGGTGTGAGGCCGCCCCGTATCACGTTATCCGAAGCGGCCATCAGTTCGACCCCCGCCCCGTGAATGTAGGCGTGAACGACACCGGGCGGTACGAATATGGCTTCGCCGCGCTGCAAATCTATCACGTTAAGGTACAGCGGAGACAGAACGGAGGGGTCACACGGAAACAGACCCTCAAACTTTTCCACCAATTCCAGTTCGGCGGCGTATTCTGTATGCTCGTTTTTTACCCGGCTTATATTGTTTTTTATAAAAAGCGATATTTCAGCGCGTTCATCCTCCGGCAAATCGAACAGTACGCGCAAAAAATTTTTTATCGCGCCGCTTTCCAGCGCCGCGCCGTCTGAGTCAAATGATTCGGTGAGTTTTTTTACGGCTGGGCAGGCAAACACGGATAACATTTGTTTTATCGCCCCTGCCTTGCGAAAGCCGCACAACGCGCGAAACGGCGTCAACGCGCACAGTATCTCCGGTTTATGATTTGGGTCCCTATAGCTGCGGAAAGGCGCGTCAAGCGGAATGCCCAACGCGTTTTCCCTCGCGTATCCGGCCCCGGCGTGAGCCTTGCCGGGATGCACTTGTATAGAAAGCGGTTTTTCCGCCGCGAGCAGCTTAAACAGAAACGGCAGGCTTCCCGTAAAACAGGACAGCGGTTTTTTGCCTTCGTCAAAAAGCGCCAGCGACGGGCCGCGCGGATGTGTCCCCATCCATAGCTCCGCATAAGGTTTGCCCTCCGGGTTTTCAATTCCCAACAGTTCCGGCAAGTATTCCCTGGAACCCCAATCGTAATGCATTATTTCATTTTGTAATTTATATACGCCACTCATACCCTAAATCCTTTTTTGTCAGTATCCGTGTGGAACGCTCCAGTTCCATGCACGATTCGATGTATTCCCCGCTTAAAAGATTTCCGCTGCCCGCGCCCGGACATCCTTCCGTTGTACACTTCCACACTTCCTCAGAATCGAGCATGGATTCCCAGAACGGGTAGGTCCTGCACTGAATCGGACGCGCTTCGTATATCAAACAGCCGTCCTTCCAAAAAACGCAGTCGAGCGATGTTTTTTCTTTTAACGACAGTCTCGCGCCGCCGTCCCAATCAACCCATCTACAGTAAACCTGAATAAATTCGTCCGGCTTCATATCAAGTTTTAATGAAATGCTTAACAAGTCGGCTTTCGACAAAAAAACAAAGCCCGGCCCAGCCCTGCAGCAGGCAGAACAGCGTTTGCACGAAAACCTAAGCCCGTTCCGGTAAAAAGGTTCGCCGGCATGGACGGAACCGGTAAGCTGTATGGCAATTTGCCCGGCAATTTGCCGCGCAAGCTGCCGCGGGGTCTTCTCTTCCGCGTCAATCGTGATATGGGCCCGCTCTTTGTAAGCGGCGGCGCGGCGCTCGTGCAGGGCCGCGTGAGCCTCTTTCGGGTTTTCGGCGTCAAGAAAGGCGGGTAAACCACCGCCGTCCCGCGCCTCCTCTTCTATACGGCGCCAGGCGACAGCGGCACTCACTTCCAGGTAAACAATCACAACGCGCCCGCCGCCGGTAACGGCGTTCATCGCGGCCTCGTTGTCGATGAGCCCGCCGCCGGCTGCCGCGATCAATGCGCCGCCCTCCCCTGCCCTCCCCATTATAGAGACGATGGCCCGCGCCTCGGCCTGCTGAAAGAATTCCGGCCCCTTCAGCCTGTACAGAGTGCGCGCCGAAACGCCTTCCCGCTCCTCAATCAGCGCGTCAACATCAACAAAATCACAGCCAAGTATCTCGCGCAGGGCCAGACCGGCGCACGTCTTCCCGGAATGTTTGGGCCCGCACAGAAGCAGCAGAGGCGCCACCGGTCCCCCTCACCCGTCTTTCGACAGAACTTTTGGCCCGCGTTCAAGCGCGACCAGACCTGTACGCGCCAGCTCCAGAATGCCGTAGGGCCGCAATAGCTGGAGCAGCCCGTCCAGTTTACCGAAACTGCCGGTAGCTTCTATGGTTATCGTCGACGCCGATATGTCTATCACGCGCGAACGGAAAATCGCCGCTACCTCGACTATGGCGGAACGGTTTTGTTCGTTTGACTTTACCTTAATAAGCATGATTTCCCGTTTGATAGAAGACTCATCATCCAGCCTGCGTATCGAAATTACATCGACGAGCTTTTCAAGCTGTTTTACTATCTGCTCAAGGACCGCGTCATCACCGAAAACCGCTATCGTCATGCGGGAAACATCCTTGCCCTCCGTTTCGCCCACCGTCAGGCTGTCAATATTAAAGCCCCGCCGGCTAAAAAGTCCGGCAACGCGGCTCAATGTGCCGGCCCTGTTTTCAACCAAAACCGATAGTACATGCATCTTTACCATAAGCTCCACCCTGATAGTTTTTTGTGAACGCTTTCAAATTTATAACGATCAGGAAGTATTGTCCATGCATACCCCCGCCCCCGCCAGCGCCCACCAGTGGGTTTAAAGTACACAGGTATGTCAGTTGTTATCCCTGCGATTAGCTAGGTTCACAATGATTCTTGATATGAAGGGGGGCGCTATTTCCATACCGCAGTCGGCACATAGCCGCGCCCCCCAGCCCGATAACAGCGCAAAGAGCCGTTATCCAGAGATGCACCAGAGTAAGAAAGGGAAGGAATGGCATTTTGGGATTAAGTCGCATATAGGGGTAGAC
>JAITAE010000298.1 GCA_031284295.1 Spirochaetaceae bacterium | reverse complement strand
CTGGCGGAGCGTTCCAAACCGCTTGCCTTCGTGACAAACGGTCAGCCCAGCACCCCGAAGTATATCCAAAAAGCCGACCTTCTAAGTCTATTGACAAATCTTGAAGGATTTACGCTGGACCGCGAGCGCCTGGAAGCATATTTCACATATAAACTGCCGGACCGCCAGTAGTCCGGCAAATAAATAATGAGCCTCCGCGCGGTAAGCGCGCAAACAAGCTTGCGTCGGGGTATTAAACCAGATATTGCGAATGAAGATTGAGGCCGCCTGGTGCGCCTGGGCTTGACTCAGGCGGTATGGAAAAATAAATTGCAGGTATGGGGAAAAAAAACAGGCGCATAAAAGTAATGCTGCCCGTGGCGCGGACCGAAAAAAATTTATGCCCCTACTGTAGCGCCGGAGATGGTGGGAAAAAAGAGATTTACGATTCCCCCGAAGATGCCATGGACGCAGCGGAATATATAAAAAAAGAGCGCGGCGTACTTCTTAAAATCTATAAATGTCCATACGAAACCGGCTGGCATCTGACCAAGGACAACACGGTTATCGACCCGGAAAATCATAAGCGGCGAATACTGCTGGATAACGGTATTCCGCTGTCGCCGGCTCACAATAGCAGGGTTTCCTGGGAATACGTTGAAGAAAAAACCACGGATGCCCCGGAAGTACGCATAGAAAAAACCGTTTCCGGCAATACGGGTAAATTACCGCCCGGCAAGCCGGAAAAAACCATAGTCAGAATCGATGCCCGGAAAAACGGCAAAAATATTCAGCTGGAAGGCAGGGTTGTGGAAATAGTAAAAAATATCAGTATAGAAAATATTTTTAAAATCAAGCTGGACAATTTATTCCAGGCAAGCATCGCAAAAGATTTTCTGGACGACGAGTACCAGCAAATAACGGTTCATACCGGACGTGACGGAATGAACCGTACTGGCAGCTATACGGTACTAATAAAAAAGACTTTTATGCAAAAACACAAAATTAAAAAAAACGATACTGTAAATATTGTAGTCAGCGGAAAATGTATAAACAACAAAACGGTGTGGCATTGCGGCGGCATAACTCCAGGTTCGTAAAACGGCGGTGTGATGGAGGGGTAGCTATGTGCCGCGGCAAGTTTGGAAATACCCCTCCCCCATAAAAACTTAAAGCTCAAGCGACCGGGAGTTTATCTTTTCTTCGATGTAGGAGATGAAGTCCGCCGTCCTCATGGGCGGAAGCTGGGTTGCCGCCCCCTCGCCGCCGCGCAGTCGTACCGCGACCGTGCCTTCCGACGCTTCCTTTTCGCCGACAACAAGCGTGTAGGGGATTTTGCGGGTCTGGCAGGCGCGGATTTTAGCGTTCAGGCGTTCCCCGCCAGCCTCGACCGAGACGCGAATGTCCCGTTCCCTGAGCGCGGCGGCAGTCTTTTTGGCGTACTCGTTAAAAGCCTCCGAAACTGGTATAACGGCGGCCTGTTCCGGCGCAATCCAAACGGGAAAGGCCCCGCCAAAATGCTCGATAAGCACGCCGAAAAAACGTTCCAGCGAACCGAGCAGGGCGCGGTGAACCATGTACGGACGCTTGTGCCTGCCGTCGCTGTCGATAAACGTCATGTCGAAACGTTCAGGCTCGTTAAAGTCAAACTGAATCGTGGTCATCTGCCACTCGCGTCCCAACGCGTCCTTTATCTTCAAGTCGATTTTCGGGCCGTAGAACGCGCCGCCGCCCTCATCAACATCGTAGGCAAGGCCATGTTTTTCTATCGCGTTGCGGAGGCTTTCAAGCGCGGCGTCCCAGCGGGACTGCTCTCCGACAGACTCAGCCGGCCTTGTCGCAAGATAGGCCTTTATGTCCTTAAAGCCGAAAACCTTCCAGAGGTTCAGGCTAAAGCGCAGCGTTTCCTCGATTTCGCTCTCCATCTGCTCAGGCGTACAGAATATGTGGGCGTCATCCTGCGTAAAGCCGCGCACCCGCAAAAGGCCGTGCAGTACGCCGCTCCGCTCGTAGCGGTACACCGTCCCCAACTCCGCCCAGCGGAGCGGCAACTCGCGGTACGAGCGCACTTTTGATTTGTAAATCAGGATGTGGAACGGACAGTTCATCGGCTTTATGATGTAGTCCTGCTTGTCAATCTGCATCGGGCTGTACATGTTGGATTTGTAAAAACCAAGATGCCCCGAAGTTTCCCAGAGCCAGCTCTTGCCGATATGCGGCGTGTATAGGATTTCGTAGCCGTTCCGGTAATGTTCCCGCCGCCAGAAGTCCTCGATAGCTACGCGCATACGCCCGCCGTTGGGATGCCAGTAGATCAGGCCCGCGCCCGCCTCCTCGTGCGTGGAAAACAAGTCCAGTTCTTTGCCGAGCCTGCGGTGGTCCCGTTTTTCAACCTCATCAAGAAAGGCGAGGTACGCCTTCAAATCCTTTGGATGCTCCCAGGCCGTGCCGTAAACGCGGGTAAGCATTTCGCGGTTCTCATCCCCCCGCCAGTAAGCGCCGGCTATGCTCATCAGCTTGAAAGCCGCGGAATTTATCTCGCGCGTGTTGGCTACGTGCGGCCCGCGGCATAGGTCGGCGAATACGGCCCGCCCCCCAGCGTCCCGCTGTTCGTACACGGTAAGAGCCACGCCGTCAGGAATCGCGTCTATCAGTTCTATTTTGAACGGCTCGTCCAAAAACCGCTTCTTTGCGGCTTCCCTCCCTAGCTCCAAGCGGACAAAGTCCTCGCGTGAGTCGATGATTTTCTTCATTTCGGCTTCTATCGCCGGCAAATCTTCATTTGTTATTGGTTTTTCAAACAGAAAATCGTAGTAAAAACCGTTTTCGATGGACGGCCCTATCGCGGCTTTTGTCCCCGGAAATAGCCGCGTAACGGCCTCCGCCATAACATGAGCCGCCGAATGGCGTACTGTTTGCAATTTTTCGCTGTTCTTCACCTGAATATCGGACATAAACACCTCCCTACAAAAATATAGGTAAATTGCCCGGAAGTCTAGGGCAACGCTGATTATTAAAAAGGGGGGCGCTGTTTTCCATGCCGCTCGCGGCACATAGCCGCCCCCTCGCCGCGCCCCCCTCGCTCCAGCCCCGCTGCGCGGGTCTTCCGCTACCCCCCAATCCGCCGCCCACCCAACACCGGCAGGAGTTTGCTCCGCAAACTCCGGAGCTCAACGCTCCGCGTTGAGCCGTTTGCGGCAAGCAAGCCGCAGGCTAAAACCTTCGCGCCGTCCGGCAGACCAGATAAGGGCCTGGAGTTTGCGGCAAGAAATCCGCGTTTCCCTTCCTTATAGGGTTAAGCAGGCGGGGAGATCAACGTGCAAAGCACGTTGATCCAACGTCAGGCAAAACAGCTTGACGCTGTTTTGGGGCGCAAACTCCGGAAATAACCGGCGTAGCCGGTTATTACGCTACCCCTCAATCCGGGGATGAACGACCCGGCGGGATGACATGGGCAACACACATCACTTACCCTTGACATCCGCGAATTACCGTGTAAAACCGCGGGCCGCAAAAACTACAAAAACATTTGAGCCGCGGCAAGTGCGCAAACAAGCTTGCGGCAAAGTATTAAACCAGACTTTACGAATAATGGAAATGGAAGTATTTGCTAAACCGGATATTACGCCGGAAGCGGAACAGGAGACAGAGGATTTATTGAAGGGCATACCATCATACCCCCTTACGGTTACATAATTGACTTGACACATAGCCAGCTTGACACTTATTTTTATGTAGGGTAGAATACAAAAATGGTTTTTTGTCTGGATATGATAGGGTTTGGTTTTCTTTCCGTAACAACGCGATTCAAGACTAGCAGTTTGTTGCGCTTAGTGCAAAAAACCTTCAAAAATCGACGGTTAAGCGATTTTTTACCTTGCAAACTGCCAAAGCAGCCCGTAAATCGGGGGTTTTTGCGGCATCAAACGCAAAAAATCCACCAACGGCAGCAGGCTGCCTGGGCCCTTATGTATTGTGTTCGCAGCCTTTGCTGTCGATAATATAAAGAGGTGTAACGTGGGACGTATTCA
>JAITAE010000289.1 GCA_031284295.1 Spirochaetaceae bacterium | reverse complement strand
CCCATACCGAACACGGAAGTCAAGCCCTTTAACGCCGATGATACTGCCTCCCAAGAGGCGGGAAAGTAGGTATTCGCCAGGCTTCTTTTTTATAAAAATGAAATTTTCCGTAAAAAAGAGAATGTTATTAAAATCTTAAAAAGAATACGCCAAATATGGTATGCTGAGCTTGCTGATAAGATCAATGATCTTGCCGGCAAGATTGCGGCGAAGTATTTCGGTGGCGGGCGAAAGATGTTGCTCGTTTGCTTCTTTTCACTATAATTCGTTTACGGATCATGCTTTATAACGCTCTTTGCCAAGAATCTCACACCTTTTACCCGCTAAGTATTTCATCCATGTAAAGATAGATAATGGGAAAGGCGGGCGTATATATTTTTAACTGCAAACCAATAAGTTATGGCCTTTAGAGTATGGTTTAGCGAATCCTTCAACTTACATAATTTCTGTATTGATACAAATCGCTTGTTTTAGCCCTATTACATAGTGCGCTCGCCCTGGGGAAGGGCACACGCATATAAGAAATCGGATTTTCATACTACATACTGAGTAATCTTTGGGCAATACCCTTTAAGTAAACGCACATGGACCACAGCCCGATGTGGGTGTGGCCGAATTTTTATAAGCGGTGAATTTTTTCGAAAAACTTTATGTCATTCAATGTGATCGACCTGCCGGCCAAAATCACCGGTGTCTAACTTTCCAGTTTTTCCACATCGATCTTTTCCACTCTGGAAAGGGTAATCTCGCGGACAAGTTTGGAACAGTCGCCCCGTGCGTCCCTTAGTTTCAGTCTGTGCGCCAGTACCGGAACGGCAAGGTTTGTCAGATCTTCATCGGTAACGAAGGCGCGGCCTCTTACGAAGGCAAAGGCACGGGCAGCGGCAAGGAAGTGGAGGGCGGCGCGCGGGGAGGCGCCCAGCGAAAAACTCTTGTGCGTACGGGTTTCGCGGACTATGTCGGCGATGGCTTCTTTGAGCGCGCTATGGCAGAACACACGCACCGCCGCGCCGCAGGCGGCAATAAAATCGCCGGTGGAAATGACGGGTTCAAGTTCACGCAGCGCCGTCTCGGAGGGCGTATCACTTAACAGCGCGATTTCCGCGTCGCGGTCAGGGTAACCGAGCGACAACCTCAGCATAAAACGGTCAAGTTGCGCGGCGGGCAGCGAGAAGGTGCCTTCACTTTCGATCGGATTCTGTGTCGCGATTACAAAAAACGGTTCACCTGTCTTATGGCTTGTGGATCCTATCGTTACCTGGCGCTCCGCCATTACTTCCAGCAGGGCGGACTGAACCTTGGGCGTTGTGCGGTTGATCTCGTCTGCAAGCACAATATTTGACAGTACAGGCCCCGGTACAAAACGGAAGCTGTGCGTTTCAGTATCAAACACATCCACGCCGGTTATGTCGTAAGGCAGCAAATCCGGGGTAAACTGAATCCGTTTAAAGCTAAGTCCGCCGCCGGACCGCGTACTGCCCCCGCCGCCTATCAGGGCCGCTATAGTCTTGGCCGTCGTTGTCTTGCCCAGACCGGGGTTGTCATCCAAAAGTACATGCCCTCCTGCCAGCAGCCCCGTATATAGTAATTCCAAAAAATCACGTTTACCGCGAATTATCCGCCCGGCCCCGTCAATAAGCGCGGCAACCTTATCATTCATCAAAACAGTATCCCCCAATTCACCGTTTTTCTCAAGCGCCTTAACGCATTGGTGAAATCTTCGGCGCCAAGCCGTGCGGTATTGACCGTTCCGAAATATACTGCTTTTGGGATGGAATTTAACAGGTGGAACTTCGAGTTTTGTTACCATCGCATCCAATGGCCAAGAAGCAGGTGATATTGATGGTGTGTATGAAAAAGTGTATTCTTAGTCTGATGCGGAACGGGCGATCCAGGCCGTTTTTAAATACACCGCTGGATTCGTTGTTATCCGTGAATTTTTCTAACAGCCTGTTGCACTTTTCTCTTGGGAGCGCCCAAAAGAATACTTACCCGGTAAAAGCAAAACATGAATTCGCGGTTTGGCAATGTAGCCTACACCTACCCCATTTATTGTTCCAGAGGATTTGCGGGAATGGATAGCTGAAGATCATCCGGTGTATTTTATCGTTGAGTCTATTGAACAGTTGGATGTCCGCGTTTTCAAAGTGAACGAGACGGGAAGCGGCCGCGAACAGTATCCGCCTGAAATGATGGTGATGCTGTTGTTCATTCGAAAAAGCCTGGTTTAATACCCCACTGTTCAAATGGGCCTCCTTCTGAGGCTCGTTCTGCAAGGAAAACTATCATCTGTGAAGGTTTGCGCCGCAAACCCCAGTCAGTGTTGGCGGGGCGGCGGATTGGGGGTAGCCCGCAACGAAGTGCGGGCGCAGGGGGGCGCGACAGGAAAGCCCCTATGTGCCGATAACGGCATGGAAAACAGCGCCCCCCCTTGTATTAAGAATCAATCTGAACTTGGCAAACAGCACGGATAATCACTCCACCGCAAACCCACCGGCGTGCGGGGTTGCAGGTTTAGCGGTATTGATTTAATATCGGGTAGCTGATGTGGAGGCGGGTATGGTAAAAAAATGCGTAGGCATTCTGTTTGGCGGATGTTCGGCAGAGCATGAGGTTTCACTTCAGTCGGCCAAAAATATTTTTGACGCGGTAGACCGGAATAGGTACAAAGCAGTTCCAATCGGTATTGACAAGGGTGGGAAATGGCTTCTGTACGATGCGGACAGCGCAAGCGATTTTTTGCTGAACGCGGACGACCCCAAAAAAATATGCCTTAGGCCCGACGGTACGCCGGCGGCGCTTCTGCCGGGTTCGGGCGGCGACCTTGTTCATATAGACGGCAGCGGCAGGAAAACCCAGGTAGATGTGATATTTCCCATCCTGCACGGACCGCTGGGCGAGGACGGCTCGATACAGGGCCTTTTAAAAACGGCGGGTGTTCCGTTTGTGGGGACATCCGCGCTGGGCAGCGCGATCGGCATGGACAAGGATGTGATGAAGCGGCTTTTGCGCGAGGCAGACATTCCGATCGCAAAATATAGCACGTTTCATTCAATAACGGAAATACCCGGCTATGATGCTATCGTAAAAACACTTGGCATCCCCCATTTTGTAAAACCCGCAAATATGGGCTCGTCAATAGGCGTAAACAAAATTCATAACGAAAGTGAATATACGCAATTTGTGCGGGAAGCTTTTCAGTACGATACAAAAATCATAATCGAAGAATTTGTAAAAGGACGCGAATTGGAGTGCGCCGTTTTGGGGAACTGTGATCCCGTCGCGTCCCTGCCCGGCGAGATAAAGCCCAGCCATGAATTCTATTCCTACGATGCCAAATATATAGACGAAACCGGCGCCGAACTTGTAATACCGGCAAAACTCCCTGACGAAAAAATAAAAGAAATACAGGCCCTTGCGGTAAAAACCTACAAAACCTTATGCGCGGAGGGGCTTTCACGCATAGATTTTTTTATGCGCGATGACGGCGCGGTAATTGTAAACGAAATAAACACGATGCCGGGCTTCACAAAGATCAGTATGTATCCAAAACTTTGGGAAAAACGCGGACTTGCTTACAAAGATTTAAT
>JAITAE010000271.1 GCA_031284295.1 Spirochaetaceae bacterium | reverse complement strand
TATTAAGAATCATTGTGAACATAGCTAATTACAGGGACAACAACTGACGTACCCGCGGACTTTAAAGCCTCTGGGGGTACGCTACCGCGGAGCGGACTTTAAACCCGCTGGCGGGCTTCTGAATTCGAGGAAAATCATTACGGCGGTGATACAGACCGATATGGCGTCGGCTACGGGCATAGCGGTGATGACGCCGTTCAGCCCCCATAGCCTGCCAAAGATCAGTATGCACGGGACGAGCAGTATGATTTGGCGCAGCATCGCAAGCAGTATTGATATTTTGGGGCGTCCCGTAACGGCGAACATATTTGAGGACACTATTTGAAAGCCGTTGAGCGGCAGGACGAGCAAGGCCGTGCGCAGCGCAAAACTACTGACACTCACCAGGGCGGGGCTGCCGTCCGGTACAAACAGGCGTATGATGAAGAGAGGGAAAAAGCGCGTAACGATGAAGCCGGCCGTACAGATACAGGTGGCGGCGATTACCGCCAGAAAATAGGCTCTGCGTACACGGTCGAACTTTTTCGCGCCATAGTTAAAGCCAAGTACCGGCTGCGCCCCCTGATTTATGCCGAAAACGGGCATCAGTATAAACATTGTAAAAGAGTTGATTATCGTCATGCCTGACAGCGCGATGTCGCCGCCGTTGGCCACGCCGAGCGCCGCTTCCCCATACCAGCCCATGCTTGAATTTATCAGCAACTGCACGGCGGACATCGCGAATTGAAGCAGCGCGGAGGCCGAACCGAAGGCCGCTATACTCTTTACTATCCCCAGCGACGGCTTTAAGGTTTTCGGCCTGATCCTGATAAGCGCCTTGCGGCTGAAACTGAAACTCAGAATCCAGGACGCGGCGCAGAATTGCGAGATAACCGTGGCGATTGCCGCCCCTTCGACACCCCAGCCAAAACCGAATATAAATATCGGGTCAAGGACGGAGTTTAGGCCCGCCCCGAAAACCATGGACAGCAGGGACATTACCGGAAAACCCTGCGCCCGGCTGCAGTGGGAAAGGCCAAAACTTAACTGAAAGAACACCTGGCCCAGCAGGATTATGCGGTAGTAACGGCGGGCGTACTCTATAGCCGCGCTCCCGTCCTGCGCGCCGAGCAAGGCAAGCAGCGGATCGAGCAGCGCCAGCTCAAGGACGGAGGTGAGTAAACCGACGGCGATCAGCAGAAAAAAACAGTGGTTGAGCGCGTTTTCCGCGTCGTTCCGTTTTCCCTGACCCATGCGCATAGAGATCATGTTTGCGGCGCCTATGCCGAACAGCATGGCAAAGGCCATCGACAGCGTCATAAGCGGCATCACCAGAGATATGCCGCCAAGCGCGATTTCGTCAACGCCGCGGCCCACGAATATGCGGTCCACCACATTGTACAGCGCGTTAAGCAGCATACCGCCTATAGAGGGTATGGAAAAACGGAGCAGCAACAGGCCGACCGGATCGGTACCAAGCCGGCTGGCCGCGTCCGGCGTCTGCTGCCGGAGCTTCGCCGCCGGAGTTGAAGGCGGGGCTGGCGGCGGGGGTTCGTTAATCATGCCGATTTGCGTTCCGCCTTGCGCCGTTTGCGGAATTCGGTAAAGTTATCCAAGGTGCTGTTGATAAGCAGCTTCTCGTTTATGCCGGCGTCAAGTATCACGGCAAGAGCCGTGTCGAAGCGGCCAACATCGGCCCAGTAGTGGGCGTCGCTGCCGCAGCTTGTAAGGCAGCCGTAATGTTTGGCCAGACGGGCGATGGTCTTACAGTTTTCATCGCTCCCCTTTCTTACCGTAAAAGAGCTGTTGTTTATTTCAAGAGCCTTGCCGCAGCGGGCGGCGGCCTTCACTACCTCTTCGTAATCTACCGGGTAAACCGGGTTTCCGGGATGGGATATGCAGTCAACGTAAGGATTTTCAAGCGCGGCAAGCAAGGCGCGGGTATTGGCGTCCTTCGAATTCGGCCTAAAACAGGCTTCGTGGAGCCCGGCCATCACAAAGTCAAGAAACTTCAGGTATTCAAGCGGCAGGTCAAGGCCGCCTGTCTCGTCCATGATGTTCAACTCCACCCCCCGGAACAGTTTTATACCGCGAATTTCAGGCGGCAACACTCTTAAATTGCTAAAATAGTACGGATGAGGCAGCCCGTTTTGTAGCGCGGGCCCGTGCTCCGTCAAAACAAAACCCTTCAATTCATGTTTTTTCGCGCCATTCACAAGTTCGTCTATGGTCGAATACGCGTGCAACGACGCAACGGAATGCGTGTGTGTATCTATCTCTATTTTCATCAAAACTACTGTTGTTATTTTTTATCGAAAATAGAGCGCTTGTCAATGGCACGCGGCCCCGTCAGCCTCCGTCAACGAGGTTTTAAATACACTGGCGGCATCCTCATTTCTCATTCTTCATTATGAAGGGGGCGCTATTTCCATGCCGTTACCGGCACATAGGGGCCTAATCGTCGCGCCCCCCTCATAATGAAATGACAAGTGAAAAGTGAAGAATGAAGCTCTGTGGACCTGGCAAAATTCAGGGACAACAACTGACATACCCGCGTACTTTAAAGCCGCTGGCGGCCTGGTGGGGCGGACTTTAAACCCGCTGGCGGGTGGTGTAAGATGGGGCAGCGAGGCTTATCATGTTGAAATCAATAGAACTGGAAAAAGCGTACAATCCAAAGAACTTCGAGGATAAGATATATGCGCTCTGGAAGGATTCGGGCGCGTTCAAACCGCGTGGAGGCGGGACGGCAGGGGACGAGGGGCCGTATACCATCGTGATACCGCCGCCGAATGTTACCGGAATACTGCACATGGGACACGCGCTCAACATCACACTGCAAGACATAGCGATGAGGTTTCAGCGGATGAGCGGGCGGCCCGCGCTTTGGGTACCGGGCTGCGACCACGCGGGCATCGCTACGCAGAATGTCGTGGAAAAGAGACTGCGGGCGCGGGGCACTAGCCGCCGTGAACTGGGACGCGGGCGCTTTGTCGAGGAAACATGGAAGGTAAAGGACGAGCATCACGCGGCGATAAGCCGTCAGATAGCGAAGATGGGGGCGAGCGTTGACTGGTCGCGTGAAAGGTTTACGCTGGATGAGGGCCTGTCCGCGGCGGTGCGCGAGGTTTTTGTTACGTTGTACGAGCGCGGCCTCCTGTACAAGGGCTCTTACCTGGT
>JAITAE010000257.1 GCA_031284295.1 Spirochaetaceae bacterium | reverse complement strand
GTCAAACGTATACGGCTTAAGGGCGGGCCGCCGGTTCTGCACCACCTGCCGGCCTCCCCAGATATATTTAGACAAGCCCTTCCGCGTTTTGTCGTCCTCCAATCGCAGTTCCAGCGTATCCCCGTGTACCACGGCGTTAATCTGTTCCGCCACTAACCTGCAATTTCCTTCGTAAGAATAATAAATCACCGCTGTTTTCATTTTATCTCCCTAACAATTCATAAATTACCGCTTCGCGCCGGTAATGTTCTCCGTCATGCGCCTGTGAATTCCAGAACGCCGTCTTTTAACGCCGCCCGCACTGTTGCGCCGTCACTCACCGTTCCCGCGATAATCCGCTTGGCAAGCGGGTTTTCAAGCTCGCTCTGTATGGCGCGTTTTAACGGGCGCGCCCCGAAAAGCGGGTCGTAGCCTCGTTCTATCAGCAGATTCCGCGCTTCTTCCGTCAATTCAAGCGTTATTTTCCGTTCCGCAAGGCGTTCTTTCAGTCTTTCCAGTTGAATATTCACGATTTTCCCGATTTCCGCCCTGTCCAGACGGTTAAAAATCACCGTTTCATCGATGCGGTTGAGGAATTCAGGCCGGAAATGCCGCTTCAACAGTTCCGAAAGCGCGGTTTTTACGTCCTCCGCCCGCTTTGCCTCCATGATAAGGTCCGAACCAAGGTTGCTTGTCATTATGATGATCGTGTTTTTGAAGTCCACGACACGTCCCTGCCCGTCGGTGAGCCGCCCGTCATCGAGGATTTGCAGGAACACGTTAAATACTTCCGGGTGGCCTTTCTCGATTTCATCAAAAAGTATCACGCTGTAAGGCCGCCGGCGCACCGCCTCGGTAAGCTGCCCGCCCTGATCGTAGCCCACATAACCGGGCGGCGCTCCTATCAGCCGGCTTACCGAAAATTTCTCGCCGTACTCGCTCATGTCGATTCGGGTAAGCGCCTTCTCATCGTTGAACAGAAAATCCGCCAGCGTTTTTGCCAGCTCAGTCTTGCCTACGCCGGTCGGCCCCAGAAAAAGGAACGAACCCAGAGGCCGCGCCGCGTCGCTCAAACCGGCTTTGTTCCTCCGTATCGCGTCCGCCACCGCTTCAACCGCCGCCCGCTGCCCGACAACCCGCTTTTCAAGCGCGTTTTCAAGCTCGATGTACTTCCGCGTCTCGCCGGACAGCATCTTTGACACGGGTATCCCTGTCCATGACGCGACAACCGCCGCGATGTCTTCATCACTCACTTCCTCCCGCAGCAGCGTCCCGGTGGTATTCTCCGCTTCCCCTGAACGCTTTGCGTCCAGTTCGGCGGTCAGCGTGTCCAGTTCTTTCTGGGTCTCGGGGATAAGGCCGTAACGCAGTTCCGCCGCCTTGTTCAGGTTGCCTTCACGCTCGTAACGGGTTTGCTCGATGTTGAGTTCCTCGATTTTCTGCTTTAGCGCGTGGACTTTCGATATTTCCGCCTTTTCATTCTCCCAACGCGCCTTCATCGCGTCCCGCTCGCCTGTTAAATTGGCGATTTCACCCTCAAGTTTACTCAAACGCTCTTTTGAAGCGGCATCTTCTTCCCGAATCAAGGCCTGCTTCTCGATGGAAAGCTGCAAAAGGCGGCGTTCCAGCTTGTCAAGCTCGGTTGGCCGGCTGTCAAGCTCGATTTTAAGGCGGCTCGCCGCTTCATCAACAAGGTCTATCGCCTTGTCCGGCAAAAACCGGCTCGTTATATATCGGTTCGACAGGGTAACCGCGGCCACAAGCGCCTCGTCCTTGATGCGGACGCCGTGGTGAACTTCGTAACGTTCTTTCAAACCACGCAGTATCGCTATCGTGTCCTCGACGGACGGCTCGGCGGCGTACACTTGCTGAAAGCGCCGCTCCAGCGCGGCATCCTTCTCGATGTATTTGCGATACTCGTCCAGCGTTGTCGCCCCGATACACCGCAATTCCCCGCGGGCAAGGGCGGGCTTTAACAGGTTGGAGGCGTCCGTCGCGCCCTCCGCCGCTCCCGCCCCGACAAGGGTATGAAGTTCGTCTATAAAAAGGATTATGTTCCCGTCCGCCGCCTGCACCTCGGCTATCACCGTCTTGAGCCGTTCTTCAAACTCGCCGCGGAATTTTGCGCCGGCCACAAGCGCTCCCAAGTCAAGGGCGAGCAGCTTCTTGCCCTTTAATCCCTCCGGCACATCGCCCGCCACTATGCGGCGGGCGAGTCCCTCAACTATCGCGGTCTTGCCGACTCCGGGCTCGCCTATCAGCACGGGGTTGTTCTTGGTTCGCCGTGAAAGTACCTGCATCACCCGCCGTATCTCCTCGTCCCGCCCGATAACTGGGTCTATCTTTTCCTGCCGGGCAAGCGCGGTCAGGTCGCGGCAGTATTTTTCAAGTGACTGATACTTGTCTTCCGGGTTCTGGTCTGTAACCCGCGTGTTCCCGCGCAACGTCTTGAGCGCGCTGAGTATTCCCTGTCTGTTCACGCCGGCGCTCTTGAGTATCTCGCCCGCCGCGCCTTCTCCCGCGTCCAGCGCAAGCAGTATGTGTTCGGTGGAAACAAAATCATCTTTGAGCGCGGCGGCCTCTCCTTCGGCCTTGGCGAGCGCCTTGGTGACTCCGGGCGACAGGTAAACTTGCGCCGCCGCCCCGTACACTTTCGGCAGCGCGCCGGTTCGCGCCCGGCAATTTCCGGCAAGCGCCTCCGCGTCCGCTCCTATCCGCGCCAACAGCGGCGGCACAAGTCCGTCCTTCTGTTCCAACAGCGCGAGCAGCAGGTGTTCGCTTTCTATCTGCCCGTGATCGTTTCTCTGAGCCAGCGCGGACGCCTCATTCAGCGCGTCCTGCGCCTTTACGGTAAGCTTGTCATATTTCATAATAGAAAAATCTACCAAATTCCCATCCTTCCATCAACCCGCCAGCCCGCCCGCCAGCGGGTTTAAATCCGCTCCGCGGTAGCGTACCGAAGGCGCGGTTTACGCCGTGCCGTAGGGTCCGAAAACAGCGCTTGGCATACGCGGCTGATAGCGGGTTTAAATACGCGGGTATGTCAGTTGTTGTCCTTGCCATTTGCTAGGTCTTCAATGATTCTTGATTAAAGAGGGGGACGGTTTCCATACATTTTGCGGCACATAGCCGCCTTTTCGTCCGTCCCCCAGCCCGATAACGGTGCGCGAAACATTGAGCGCGTTTAGGCAAAAAATGCCGCAGGCTGTGGCGCTGGAACAGGCCGCTGTTAGAAAAAGTTTTTAGCGCCCTCGCTCCATAACCGCCTATCTGTGGCGTGTAGTTTGCGCGGCGGTTATTACGCTACCCCCCAATCAGGGGCTCTTCGTTTAATCAACGCTGCCCTACGTGCCGGACAGTCGCGCTCTCATTTTCAGTTACGGGGACGCGATGCTAATCCGGTGAGTTCTTCCATCAGGATAGTTTCCCCGCAGACTCGGCGGCCCAAATCGCGGTCGTGGGTGATGACGATAATACCAATGTTCCGATTTCCGGTTTCTTCGAGTACGGCCTCCCATATTTGCGCCTGAGTAATTAGGTCAAACATGGCGGTAATTTCATCGGCGACGATGAAGCGGGTGGCCGGGGCAAGGGCGCGGGCAATACAGAAGCGCTGTAGTTCGCCACCGGACATTTCTTGGGGATAACGATTGAGCCATGCGTGTTCAATGCCCAGCCGTTTCAGAAGGTTCTCCTCCGGCATCCATCCTTCTGTAAGAATATCCCGCATTTTGAAACGTGGATTCACAGCAGTTTCGGGATGTTGCAGTATCAGTTGAACAGGATAGCAGCCCTTCCCGAAAACCGCGCCGGGGAGAACGATTTTACCTTCGCTGGGTTTTTCATAGTGGGCAAGAAGTTTGCCTAGCGTGGTTTTGCCCGAACCGCTGTCCCCCAAAAGAGCTGTCCGGCAGCCGCTTTCAAACGAAAGATTGACCCCACGAAAGATCCATGGATTCAGTTTACCAGCGCCCTCATAGCGAAAGCCCACATTATTCATCTCAAGCCGCATCGTGCGTTACCCCTTTTCATCCAATTTCTCACCAATTTTTTCATCGTGAAGCGACTCTTCGTTGGTACAGCGCACCAGTCCACCCCGCAGTTCCCGCATAGGTATAGCGGCGCGGCACTGGGATGTCCGCATGGCACAACGGGGATAGAATATGCATGAATCGTTCACGATTCCCGCATAGGGCTGATAACCGGAAAGGGCTTCAAATTCATTTTGTGGCATCGCCCGCCAAAGTGCGCGAGTATAAGGGTGGCGCAGTCCCGCGCCGCCGTGGTTAAAATCTTCACGCCGCGCCGTTTCCAGCGTGATACCCCCATAAAAGATGGCGATTTTGTCGGAAACCTCCAGCGCCATTCTGAGATCGTGGGTTATGAGCATCACCGCCGCCCCCTGATCCGCAAGTTCCCGTAGATGGGACAAGGCTTCTCGTGCCAGCGTCTCTGAAAGACCCGGAGTCGGCTCGTCCGCGATGATAAGCCGCGCCCTCGAAATGACTGCCGCGGCAACCAGTACCCGGCGGGCCATACCTCCTGAAAGCTCAAACGGGTACATATTCATTACTTCCGGCTCAAGGCCATAACGCTTAAAGACTCGTTCCACTTCGGCCAAGCCGTGATGTTCACCCTTCACCTGCTCCCCCACTTTCATCAGAGGATCGAGAAAACTAACCGATTGTGGAATCAGCGCTATGCCTGACCCCCGTAGTTCCGCCTGCCGCTTGGGAGTAAGCCGCTCGCCGCAATAGAAAAGCTCTCCCGTTACCGAGGCGTTTTGGGGCAGGATACCGAGAATGGCGTGAGCGAGAAGGCTTTTGCCGGAACCTGAAGAGCCGACAATGGCGGCAATCTCTCCGGCGTTGATTTCCACCTCCAGAGACGAAATAACACATAGCCTCTCCCGCTTGAATCCGCGCCCGTAACGCAGAAAGTTAATCGAAAAATCCTTGACCGATAAAACAGACATCGCGTTTCTCCCTAAGTTTGAGATGTGCCGGGATTGAGGAGTATCCTCAAATTCTCCCCCAGCGCATCAAATAGCATCACCACCACCAAAAGGCAGAGACCCGGAAAGAAAGCAAGATACCACATACCAGCGGTCAGGTACTGCATCGATTCTGAAAGAATAACCCCTATGGCCGGCTGCTCTGGAGAAAGCCCAAAACCCAGAAAGGTAATCGCCGCTTCATGGAGGATGGCATGGGGAAAGAGGAGTATCAGCGCCACGATAAATTGGGGAAGTACGTGGGGAAGGATATGCTTCCGTCCAATCCAGAGGTGTCCCTTGCCCAGCGCACGAGAAGCGGTAATATAGGGCTGTGAACGCAACGCCAGCACTTCGGCGCGGATTACCCGTGTCAGGCTTGTCCAATGGGTAGCCGCTACCCCGATGAGTACCCCTAAAAAACCCTTGCCTACGGCGATAGAAATCAGAATGAGGAGAATCATGTGGGGTATGCTAAGAAAAAGGTCAACGAACCAGGTAACAAAAGTATCAACCTTCCGCCCCATGGTCGCCGCCGCCACTCCAAGTATCATGGCCATGATCGTACTCACCACAGATGCGCTCATACCCACTATGATACTGGTAGAAAGCCCTTTGATGGTACGCGCAAGCATATCCCGTCCAAGCCAGTCTGTCCCAAAGGGATGCCGGATGCCGGGAATCAAATTTTTCTCCTGAAAATTGACCTCATAGGCCGCAGGAGGAGTAAGGAGTCCGGAAACAAATATCACCGTCAAGACAAGTATCGCGAAAATAAGAATCCCCAGCGTAACGAGGCGGCGTGAGAAGCGGAAGCCGGTGTTCCATTTTGTATAATCATCCATTTCTTAATCTCCGAATTTGAGGATTCAATAGCTGGTAGAGGGTATCCGCAATGCAGTTACCCGCAAAAACAAAGGCGGCGGAAAAAAGGGTAATCCCCAGCAACAGCGGCATATCGCTCTGTATCCCTGCCCGCACGGCTGTCCGCCCCAAACCCGGATAGGAAAAAACCTGTTCCGCCAGTACCGATCCACCAAAAAGCTCGGCAAAAGAAGTAAACTGGAGAGTAAGGGCGGGGAGGGCAATGTTCCTAAGCCCATGCCGCCATATAACGGTCCACCGTTTTTCACCTCGAGACACCGCATAAAGCACATAGTCCGATTCCAATACCTCAGACAACTTCTGCCGCGTATGAAGAGCGATAGTAGATATACCTGTCAGGGAAAGAGTCAGCGCAGGTAGAATAAGATGGCGGATACGTTCCAATATGGTTACTTCGCTGTCCAGTTTTCCCATCGGAATCGACAGACCAAGCGGCAAAATCCGCCACTGAATCGCAAAAACTATCAGCAGCAGCATGGCCAACCAGAAAACTGGTGTGCTGGACAGGGTAAGGCAATAAGCTTTTATTACTTTATCCGGCCACCGGCCATTGTACGCGCCGGCTAGGATTCCCATAAGAAAACCGATGATCCCGGAAAAAAACCATGAAACGCCCATCAGCGCCAAAGATGCCAATGTCCGTTCTCCGATGACCGTTAGAACCGGCAGACGGAATATTACGGATGTCCCGAAATCGAACCGGCAAATAGCCCCAAGCCATTTGAGATACTGAAGAACTGGAGGTTCCCCAATACCCCAGCGTTCGGCAATTTTCGCCCGCTGTTCGGGCGAGACAGTTGCGTCCGCGCCTATATAAGCCTGAACTGGATCGATGGGTGAAAGTTTCATTAGGGTAAAGGCAACGATGCTCACCGCCACCATGAGCGTAAGAGCTTTGAGCGCGTAAAGGCCGATATGACGCAAGACTTTGGTATTCATTATTTTAGTTTCCACTCTTTCACATTTGAAATAACCGGAAAGCCATGTCCGTGGGGATGGATACGCTGATTTCCAACATCAAGACCGTCCCGGACATAGTATAGATGTTCGATATTAGCTATCCAGCACCAAGTAGCATCCCCCTGATTGCCGTAACCTGTGGCGCCGTCCCATGCAGCCTTTTTCCAGTTGGAATTCGCATCTTCTGTGGTAATGGCGGCAAGCGCCGCGTCCATGCAGCGGTCAACCGCGGAATTATGAACATTGGTAACATTATTGTAACCTGTAGTTGCCAGTTTGCCGTAGTAAAGATCGTAGGTTTCCATAGGACTGTGGCTACCCCAGCCGAACATGACCGGTGTGCGGTACATCTCAAGGCCTATGTCGTCCCAACTGCCGCCCTTGGGAACTGCTTCGATACCCAAGGCTCTGGATTGCTGGGCAAAAGCCATTGTAATTGCCTGCCGTACTTGGTCTCCAGCAGGATAAATGAGGGTAAAAGAAGCCCGCACGCCGCCTTTAACCCGTATCCCGTCCCCTGACAGTCGCCAGCCCGCCGCATCCAAAGCCGCCTTCTGCCCCGCGACATCGTTATCGGCAATCCGAGTCTGAGGATTCCACCAGGGAAGCCCATCGCAGACCGAATATGCCGGTGTCCCATACCCGCTGAGCGCATCCCGCACAATCGCCATCCGGTCTATCCCGTAAATCAGCGCCTTACGGATGGCGATGTCACTGGTAACATCGTTCCCTACCGGCAGATTATCGGGGCTATATGCCCCCGACTTAGTTGATGGAAAGCTGACCCCTCGGTTATCAACGCTCCGTGCCCGCAGCAGAGAATATCCCGCAATATCCCGTACCAGCATGGGTACCGTCATCGCAATATCAACCGAACCGGACTGTACCGCCGCAAAAGCCCCTTCTTCATTAAGGAACAGGAGGGTAAGGCGTTTGAAAACCGGCTTTGTCCCGTAGTAGTTTTCATTCCGTTCCACAATTAATTGCTGACCCTTATCCCATTGCACAAATACATAGGGCCCTGAACCAAGGGGTTTTTGCCCGTAATTCGCCGAGTAAGCGTGTTTAGGCACAATACCCAGAGAAACAGCAGCGTTGATAAAAGCAGAAAAAGGAGTGTTGAGTTCAAACACAACCCGCGTCGGGCTTGCGGCCCGAGCCAACTTCATGCGGGTAAGATCAATTTCGCTGCCCGCTTCCTTAGTTGTGTTAAAGGTAAAAGCCACATCCTCCGCCGTTACCGGCTGCCCATCTGAAAACTTCGCGTCACTGCGAATATCAAAGGTCCATGTAAGTCCGTCGGAGCTCACCGAGTAGCCGGTGGACAGGTCATTGGTAAAATTCATGTCCCGGTCAAATTCAAGAAGTGTGCTCTGAAAGAGGGGTGACCCGTACCGTCCCCAGCCCGTACAGGGATCAAAGCCCTCGTCCGGCTCTCCACCGATTGCAAGGGTGAGGGAATCCGTTGACAGCACTCTCCCCTGCTGCTCGCCTTTTGCAAATCCGTTTACACTTATAAGCACGGCAAGCGCCGCAATTATCAATAAGTTTCGTTCTTTTTTCATGGCATTCCTCCTAAACTAAAGAACCTGTTTTTGTACGCGCTGCCAGCGCCGCTTCAAAAGCTTTCGCTTCTAAAACATTGCTCGCTGCGCGGCATTGAGTAACAATTAAGAATGAAAAGTTATTTAGTCCGTCATGAACTGAAGAGTAACACCCTATGCGGCTTCATGCCGCAATGGACTCATACTATCACGGCATCTTGAGTTCTGTCTACAGGCAGAATGCGCTAATCAGTAATTCAAAGTATCATCTGGTATAAATAAAACCTAAGGAAGCACTGATTAAATCGGGAATAAGTAGTAGGATAGGAAGCATGAAAACACAACAAATGTTTACTGACATAGAATACGGGAGGCGCAAACGCATAAGCCGCCGCCTTAGAGAAATGACGGACAAGGATATTGCCGCCATAGCGGAAACCGTCAGTCAATTTTGCGAAGGCGCGCTGCAAGCGGAAAAAGGCTTCTGCGCCGCCGCCTCCACGGAGGAAATCGCCGGACAGGGTTATATCCTCACCCCGGGCCGTTATGTGGGAATCGCCGAAGACGCGGGCGACGGCGAACCTTTCGGGGAAAAGATGACCCGCCTTAGCGCGGAATTAAGCGGCCTCTTTGTGGAGAGCCATAAACTGGAAAAGGAAATCAAGAAACGCCTCGGCGCGATTGGATGGAAGGTATAGGAAATGGGAAAGATACAAGGAGGGGGAAGTCGCGGCAACTTCATTGCCGCGGCAACTTCATTGCCGACCCCTCGGCTCCAGCCCCGCAAGCGGGT
>JAITAE010000243.1 GCA_031284295.1 Spirochaetaceae bacterium | reverse complement strand
TGAGCAATAGCCAGCGAAAGAATTTTGACAAAGCGTTCCCAAGTTTAGCAAGGTGAGCAGTTTATTATAACAATCGCCCCGCGTATGCGGAGTGTATTTCAAGCAAAGCGCTGCTCCGGAAGGGCAGCGCAAAGAGGAGTGGAATATGAGCGCGTTTAAACTCGATTGGGATTTGGTGCAGAAGGTCATTGATTTAAGGGCCGATGTGGCGCATGGTCATGGCGATCATGGCGCCGACATTATCCTTTCTGCCGATGATCCCCAGAAGATCAAAGAATTCGATAGTAACAATAAAACGGCGATCCCTGTGGTTAATGCCACTGGCCCCGGGCAGACTGGGTTGTGGATAAACGGCAGTTTCTATGGGAAGGACGGAAATGAACGTGAAAACCTGTGGCTCGATTTCAGCACGTATCTTTCCTGCCGGATAGCGGGGAGAGACCTTCCCCTCAAGCTTCGCGTTTTCACAAATGAGTGCCGGCCTGCATCGATACTTCTCGCGCAGTGCACCAGAAGGGCTTTGGAAACTTTTTTGGGAAGGAAGCTCGACAAACAAGCTCTCGGCAAATGGGAGTATGAAAATGATGGAGACATCTATTCCCTGCCCCTGGACAAGGAAGACACGCGGGACCTGCATCTTACGCTGATCCAGCATTTGCGGGACCTCTATGACAAATTCAACGGCGAAGCAAAAGAGGCCCTCAATGCCGCTGCCGCAGCGAGAAACAACGGCGATACCGAAGGTTTTGAGGAGGCTGCCGGAAAAGCCGAGGATGCTTCTACGAAGCAAAAAATGTAGGTGAACACACAGCGGCATAGCCCCCGCCTTCCGGCGGGGTTTTTTGTGCGGGCTTCCGCCCCGCGTTTGCGGGGGCGTTGCGTAAGAACCGCCGCGTTTCCACACGGAAGCGCGGCGTTATTGTATTATGGGGAACCTCTATTTATAAGGAAAAAAGAGTATGAAGAAGGTTTTTGTTGTTTTTCTGTTGAGTTTGACGGCGGCGGCCTTGCCCGCTGATGATTTCGCTGACGCGCAGGCGTACCTTAACCGGGGAAACGCCTATCGTGAAAAAAAGGAGTATGACAAGGCGCTTGCGGAGTACACTCAGGCGCTCAAGCTCAACCCCGCGTATGCGGACGCATACTATGCCCGTGGGAATACCTACGGGCAAAAAGGGGATATGGATAAGGCCATAGGCGACTTCACCCAGACGATCCGGCTCAACCCCAATCATGCGGATGCGTACAGCAGCCGTGGACTTGCCTACAAAAACAAAGGGGATCTGGACAAGGCCATTGCGGACTATACCCAGGCGATCCGGCTCAACCCCAATGATACGTATGCCTATACGAACCGGGGGGATGCCTACAATGACAAAGGGGAGTATGACAAGGCGCTTGCGGACTGCACCCAGGCGCTCAGGCTCGACCCCAATGACGCGCAGGCCTACAATAACCGGGGGATTGCCTACCACGGCAAGGGGGAGCTGGACAAGGCCATTGCGGACTACACTCAGGCGATCCGGCTCGACCCCAATCTTGCGCAGGCGTACCATAACCGGAGTAATGCGTACAATGGCAGAAGAGAGTATGACAAGGCGATTGCGGATTACACCCAGATGATCCGGCTCAACCCCGCTTCTGCGTATGCGTACTATAACCGGGGTTTTGCCTACGTTATGCAAGGAGACAACGCGCGGGCCCGCACGGACTGGGAGAAGGTGTTGCAGATTAACCCCGGCGATGCCAGTGCGCAGGATATGCTTGAGATACTGCGGAAGATGGGGTATTGAGGGCCGCTCTAAGGGAGTGGTCATTTATTGCCGCGGCCTTAACCGGAGGTAGAAGCGATATAACAGCAGCGCCCTAGCTTATCCATCCATACATGGTTTGACAGGTAGCTTTCTTTGCGGCTGCATACCCAAAGTATTTTTCGGACGGTACGGGGCGGCGCGTAAGGAAGGGCGGCAAAACCGTCGGTGAATATGATAAGGCCGTCGTAGCGCGCGCTGTTGGCTGAAAAATAGTCTATCAGCGGCTGGTAGTTTGTACCTCCGCGCCCCTGTATCGTGATTGAGGCGCAGGCCTTTTTGAACGGGAGCGGCCCCGCTTTCAACTCCGAATCGAACTGTACCGCGTCAAGCGCCTCGATACCATACTTAAAAAACCGGTTTATACACGAATAGAACAGCGCGACATCCTCTTTTTCTATTGATCCGGAAACATCTATACCTGCCAAAATCCGTGTGGTAAACGCATACTTCTGACCCATATACATAAAGCCCCAGCGGCGGCTCGGTTTAAAGCGTGTGGGGACTTTTTCCTCGGCAAGAATCGTGCGCCTAAAGCCGCTTAACACGGCCCGCCAATCGAGTTCAGGTTTTAGCGCGGCGCGTATTTCCTCGACCAACGCGCCCGGCAGTCTGCCCCACGACGCGTTTTGTTCCGCCTGCTTTACGATTTCGTTTAGCTTTTCGTCGATGAATTCATCGTTTCCCCAAAGCGCGGCGTTTTCTAAAATACCGTTCCTGTCCTTACCACCGCATTCCGCCGTAGCGCCGCGCATCTCCTCGTCGGACACCGCCATGGTCCCGCCGTTTTCTTCACTGCCTGAATCTTTCAGCCGTTTTATCAGCGTGTACTCACGGTAGTAAAACTCAAAACTCTTTTTCCGGTGTTCGGCGTCGTTCCAAAAATCTTTTGCGTGGAATTGCAGCGCCGGAAAATTGTAGTATTCATTTAACACCATATTGCTTGCGATGTACGATATTTCCGCGTCGCTTGACGGATTCTTCCTGTACGGGTGGCGCAGCAGTATCCGAATCAGCTCCGCCTTAAACGCCTCCTCCAACTGCGCGCCGTTCTGTTCCGCCGCCCAGAGCGGATTGTATTCTATCCGTCCCTGTCCGCAACGTATGGTGTGAATATCCGCATTTTCCGACAGTTTATGCGAGAGGAGAGTCAAAAACAAAAGCGGTTCCGCGATGAACCACTTTTCGGAAATTGTTTTAACACGTTCAGCTATATTTGCCATACTATAGTTTTATATTTTTCACATAGTCTATCACGGTTTGAAAAATATATGGTGAGTAAGAAAGCACCGCTACCTTTGTTTTCGGATAAACATTTCCTTCGTATACCGTAGTCCAGTGAGCAAGCGCCTCTCCGCGTTCCGTATCGTTCAGCCACCTGATGTACTTTTCCAGATTCGCCGTATAATTCTTTACCGCATCCTGGTTTTCTTCCAGTTCAATCACACGGAAAAATCCCTCATTCAAATCTGACAATTCGTGTACGCTCAATTCCTCCAAACCGATTTTACATTCCTCAAAGCTGTTCAGAACCATCGCGGAACTGACGCCGGAATTTTCCTTCAAAAAATTAGTGAAACGGAGAGCCGCCTTAACGCCGACGATTCCGGCAATCAGTTTTTCCAAAGTTCTGTCTATCGCGGCTTCTGTCTTTGTAATTTCCGAAACACGTTCCCAGGAGCGTCTGTCCGCCGTTTTGTCAAGGCCGGCGTCAAGTCCGGTATCCCCGTCGAGGCAGTCCGAATTCCTTTCTATGAACGAAACGATTCTTGGGTCGATACCGTTTGCGGCGGCCCACAGCAGCCACTCCGCGCAGCTTGGCGAAAAATAGTAAACGTTAAAACGCGATACAAGCGCCGGGTCCAAATCCGTCAACTGGTACTCATCCCCCTCGTTTACGGCTGAAACTATCTGACTTCCGGGGGGAAGCTGTTTCCCCGCCAGAGACCTGTTCAGCGTTAAGTCCATCACACATTGCAGTATTTCCGGGCGGGCGCGGTTCAGTTCGTCCAGAAACAGCACTATCGGTTTGCCGTCCAGCGGAAACCAATAGGGCGGCCTAAAATCAGTTTTTGTCAAATTTGAATCGAGGGCGGGAAGTCCGATTAGATCACCGGGGTCGCTCATCTGTCCCAGAAAAAGTGAAACTACCTTTTTACCCCGTCTTTCAAAGAAATCCGTAATTATACGAGACTTCCCTATTCCGTGCCTGCCGACAAGCATAATGTTTTGGCGTGGCGGCGTAAGAGTCAGTATCGTTACCAATTCATTTGTATTTATGTTTACACCCATGCTTACTCCGTATCTTTCCAGCGTATGCTGTTTGAACAATTCGATATTAAAACTTTTGCCATGCAGTCATTTTGCAAGTCCACATATTTGTTGATCGTATTTTCCAGTTCGCACATTACCTGCTGAAAGTTATTGTAAGGTATATAAATTTCCAACTGCCTGCCGTTCCGCAGCAGCAGGTAAAACACCGCCTGGCTTTCCATTTTAACAATGTGGTAGGGCAGTGAAATATTTTTGCATATAAGAGTTAGCCATGTTTCTATGCTGCTTATCGTAAGCCGGCGCAGTTTTTCGTTACGGTCAATCTCACCGCGCAGTTTTGTGTATTCGTCCGCAATGTTTTTGAAATTTTCAAGCAGCCTGTATATAAGGCCTATCCCGCTTTCGTCTATAAAACGGTGCTGGGACTTTGTGTCGTAAAAGCGTATATAAAAACTGGCGCGGTCAACCGCGAATCTGTTTTTATAGAATTCCATGCATAAAAAACATTCACCGCTCAATTCATCGCAGGTTATGGTATACTCCGAATCGCTTGTGCCCCGCGTCCATTCTTTTATCCGTTTCAATGTGGAAAACCCCGGTATTTGGATGCCGCTTTCGTCAAGTTCCCGCTGCAAATCACCCAGCGTTAAAAGCCGCCGCGTTTCCGGCCCCGCGGGTTTTCCAGCATATTCATCAATTCTTGCGTACAGCAGGCGGCGCAGCTTTTCATTCCCGGCGTAACTCATATCCCGTTTCCTCTAAGGAAGCACTGATTTATGCGAATGCGCATAAATCAGTGCTACTTTAATACGAATGTCAACTACGTTGACACATTTTCGCAATGAAATGAGTTCGCTCCTTAGGGTAACGATGATGCGCCAACTATGTTGGCGAGGACTCAAGTTAATCAGCGTTTCCCTAGAGAATCTCATTTATAATATCGGATGTTCAAATGCCCTTCATCATGAGAGGGAGTAACTTATTTTTTACAGGGGTACACACGGCTATATGCCGCCTGCTCCGGCAGGTTACCCCCCCTAGGTCCGCGGTCCTCACGCCGGCTCATGGTCGCCGGCGGTCGGGTG
>JAITAE010000212.1 GCA_031284295.1 Spirochaetaceae bacterium | reverse complement strand
TACCGCGCTCCCGCCGCCGGAATAAGCCTGTTCTCCACAATATCCGGCTCAAACCCCGCAATCACCGCCTTGAGTTTCTTTTCGTTACCTTCAGTCATGTTTATCCGCCGCCCGCCTCAAAGCTATCCCATCCCCCCCCCCCCCCTTATTCCAAGGCATCTTTTTAATTCATTCTTTTTCATAGGGGTGGCGTGTCTGGCGACTATCAGGGTGTTTTTTAATTCAACACCGTTCGCCGCCAAGGTCTCATTCAGCCTTTTGTTTGTTTTTTAGCTCGTTCAGGGCCTGCAAACCAAAAATATCGCTGCCCTTTAACTCTTCCGTTATCGAGTTTGGAACCAGCATCATTGAGTTACCGGCCTTTAGCCCCTCATTCAAGATAGAAAATGCTTTTAGCTTTATCGCCGGCTCACATTGCTGGTAGATATGCGCCGCTTCGCCCAGCTTTTTCGCTATATCGATTTCAGCTTCCGCAAGCAGCACGCGGCCTTTCTTTTCACGCTCGGCCTGCGCCAAGCGTGAAAGAGAATCCTGCAGGGCCCTGGGTATTTGAATATCAGTGATTTCTATATAAAGCACGGTGATGCCCCATTCCGTAGTTTTTTTATCAACATCATGCTGGATTTGCTTTTCGATGATGTCGCCGCGCTGTAGAAACGTCGTCAAATCGTTGCTGGAAACAGCGTTGCGCAGCGCGGTTTTTGACGAAAGAACCACGGCATCCTCGTAGTTTTCCACCTCCAGAACAGCCTTTTCCGGGTCCCAAACAAGCCAAAAACACAGGGCGTCAACTCTTACCGCGACAGAATCCAGTGTAAGCGTTTCCTGCGCGGAAAAATCAGACACTCGAATCCGTATATCAATGATCTGCGTGACGCGATCAATGAATGGAAGTACAAAAAACAGCCCCGGCCCGTGTATCGACTTGAATTTCCCAAAGCGTAAAACTACCGCCCGCTCCCATTCGTTAGCCTTGCGTACGCCGGTGAACAGTACAAACAGGATAAACAGCGCGCACAACAGCCAAATAATGGTGGAAAGCGGCCAGACGGGTAAGCCGGCGTCAGCAATGACGCATACGAGCGCAATAACAAAACCTACAAAAAAGCAGTATCCCGCAAACGCCGCTATATTGATACGCCGTGTCTTTTTGATATTCTTAACATATTCCAATTTTTTCATCAGGCGCCTCCATTGTTGCCCTAAATCCATTTACATTATTTTTTTCCAGCAGTTTGATAACGGCGTCACGGTTAAGCCCCAGCTCATTCATTTCCCGCAAAAACCGCGCCGCCGTTTCAAGGATTTTCTTGTTGTGCTCATACTCGTCGGGCGTGGGACACTTATCAGAAATATAAGTGCCGCTGCCAACCTGCGTCAGCACCACGCCGCGTATTTCAAGTTCATTGTACGCCTTTGCGATTGTGTTCGGATTTATCTTTAGCTGTACGGAAAGCGCCCTTATGGTCGGCAGCTTGTCTCCGGCCTTCATACGCCCGGACAGCACCGCGTTTTCAATCTGCTTGATAATCTGCCTGTAAACCGGTACGCCGCTTACCGTATCGAGAGAGAACTTTATATTCCCGCACGGCAATGTACTAGCCATATAGTGCAATGTAGGGCAAACATTACGCCTGAGTCAAGTAAGCGAATCCCAAAGAGTAACGTTGATTCATTCGATGTATCCCAGCGTCAAGAGATGAGGACGACAATAGGATTTGATGACATTAGTCATTCCAGCGCTTGACACCGGAATCCACTGGGAGAAAGGAGCCCTTTAATAAGCGCCTCCAAAGGATACGCCCGGCACGCAATAGAGGACGGGGCTGGAGCGAGGGGCCGGCAACTTTCGTTGCCGCGGCTTCCCCCTCCTTATACTTTTCTAAATAGAAACACTATATATGAGGATGAATGCGGGATAAACGAGGATATTCAGCGTGAATACGGGCGCGCTTTGCGCGGGGTACGGAGCAAAGACACAAATCGGGGCATAAGTTCCATCAGGTAAATGTTGTAGCCGCCGTGATACATGATAAAAAAGACAAAAAAGATAGCGGGTGAATGTTATAACGTTTCATGACCGGGGAGCGTTTTGAAATATGGTTTGAGGCTAACCTATTAAAGAACGTTGAAACCGGCAGCACAATAATAATGGATCGGGCGAGTTTTCATAGGAAGAAACACCTTGAACGGCTGTGCGAGAAAGCTAAAGTTAATTTAATGCTTTCTCGCGTATTCACCTGATTTTAATCCGATAGAAAAAGATTGGGCAAATATGAAGCGCGTATTGCGTGATACGCCCCCCCCCCCCCCACTGTGGGATTTGCTTCAGACCGCGATTTACGATTATTGGCGGTAGGCGTTCTTGAGTAGTACGACTATAAGAATCATTGTGAACCTGGTAAATTGCGGGGACAACAACTGACGTACCTGTGTATGTTAAAGCCGCAGACAGTATGCTACCGCGTAGCGGACTTTAAACCCGCTGGCGGGTAAACCCACTGGTGGGTGGGCTTAACCGGATCGGGACAAAGTTGTATGATGGTGCCATGCGGGTTATTACGTTTGGGGACGAGGCCTTGCGGCAAAAGTCTGCGCCGGTAAAGAATATAGACGGTGAAATAAACACACTGATTACCGGAATGTTTGAAATCTTGGAGCGGCATAAGGGCATAGGGCTTGCGGCGGTGCAGGTTGGGATACCGTTGCGGTTTTTTATAACACGGGTAGGGAATGACACGCCGCGTGTCTTTATTAACCCGTCAATCATCGA
>JAITAE010000110.1 GCA_031284295.1 Spirochaetaceae bacterium | reverse complement strand
GGGACTCACGAACATCGGCTTTAATACAACAGGCTTGTCTTTACCGGGGTTTTCGATGCCGGGTTCTTCGACGCTTCCATTCACGTCTTCGCAGCCCGGCAACAGTAGAACAAGCGCCAACGCGACAATCGTTTTGAGTCGTTTAAAAAAGCCGGGGGTTTTAACGAAAAATATAAGGTATCAGTTTTCATAAAACTAACTCCTATGGTCTAAATGATAAACGCACATGGTGTTAATTTGTTGTATCAGCTTCCGGGAGAAGGGGATTTGCAAAACTTGGCTTTTACAGCATTAATTCTGTCATTCAGGAAAGCGCAAAATGTTCATTTCGATGCGTTTGTCCGCAGTGTGCCCTGCTACGCAGACCGCACAATTAACTTCTTTGCAGAACGAGCCTCCAAAGGAGGCTCCTGAGCAGTGTGGGCTGCTATGCAGACCACACAATTAAATAACTTCCTTTCGTAAATAATGCAAAACGTACAAAACACCCCGCCCGCAAGGGCGGTGAGGTTCATTCCGTATCACAACATTTAGACTGCCTAAGACCGTCTAATACTAAAATTACCCGATGTAATCAGAAAAAACAAATATTTGCGATTGTTTGTTTGCCGGCTTGACTCTTTTTTAACATAATACATTAGACTTGTTCGACAACCTGGTTGCTTGCCTCACAGTCTTGCAGTTTAAACGGCTAAGAGCCTGCGAACCGAAAGTTCAACAAAACCGCGTTTTTTAATGGAATTTGGCGCGGAAGTGGTAAGGCTGCCGGCGGTTTAAATTTGGCGGGCGGCCCGGCATACTGAAAATATGAAGTCATATACAAGGGAACTGTGGTTTAACACCGCAAAAGAACGGGAGTTCATTAACATTACAGAGGAAGTGGAGAGAGCGCTTGAGGGATCCGGGGTCAGCGAGGGGTTTTGCCTTGTGAACGCGATGCATATAACATCGAGCGTTTTCATCAATGATGACGAGGCGGGGCTGCATCATGATTTTGATACGTGGCTTGAAAGACTGGCGCCGCACGAACCGGTGTCATCGTACAGGCACAATCACGGAGAAGAAAACGCGGACGCCCACCTAAAGCGGCAGATTATGGGGCGGGAAGTCGTTGTCGCAATTACAGAAGGCAGGCTCCATTTTGGTACCTGGGAACAGATTTTTTACGGTGAATTTGATGGGCGGCGGCGAAAGCGGGTGTTGATCAAGATCATTGGCGAATGAATGATTGGGCTATCGCCTGCGTCAAATATGACGGCAACCCGGCGGCGCGCTTAAACCTTGGATTATGAGGCTGCTGTCATCTTCCGCACTGCGTCAATGAAACCTGTGCGCGGGAAAAACGGCGCGGCTCAACTTTTGTGAACCGCGCCGCCATCACCTTGCTTTTTAAGAATTTAAGGTTTAGCCAATTGCTTCCGTGCCGCTTTGTCCGGTACGAATCCGTATGGTTTCTTCGATGGGCAGAATAAATATTTTACCATCGCCTATATCACCGGAACGAGCGCCCTTGATTATCGCGTCCACGGTCGGTTTAACAAAGTTGTCGTTTACCGCCACCTCCAGCCGTACTTTTTTCAACAGATTTACTTCTATTTCAACGCCCCGGTAATGCTCGGTGTAGCCTTTTTGCTGACCGCAGCCAAGCGCGTTCGTTACCGAAAGTTTGTAAACCTCCGCCTTGTACAATTCTTGCTTAACATCATTCAACGCGTGCGGTTGAATGTACGCTACAATTAACTTCATAGCCGCCTCCTTACGTATTGCTGAATATCTGGAAGCCCGCGTAGGCGTCCGCCTTATGCTCCGTAATATCAAGCCCCTGTAGCTCTTCTTTCTGACTCACGCGGAGCCCGACGGTAGCCTTGATGATAAGGAACAGGACAAGGCTCGTGATTGCGGCCCACGCGCCCACCGAGACAATGCCGAGTGCCTGAATGCCAAGCTGGGCCGTGCCGCCGCCGTGCAGCAGGCCTACCGCAGTGCCTTCAACATTTCCCCAGATACCGACAGCCAGAGTGCCCCAGATACCGCAGCTAAGGTGGACAGAAGAAGCGCCGACAGGGTCGTCAATTTTTAACACTTTGTCGATGAATTCGACGGAAAGCACCACAAGGATGCCGCCGATAAGGCCGATCGCGATTGCGGCCGCCGGAGATACCACACCGCAAGGCGCCGTTATAGAAACGAGCCCCGCAAGCGCGCCGTTCATCGACATAGAGGCGTCCGGTTTTTTGAACCAGACCCATGATGTGGCGAGGGCGCCTATCGTTCCCGCCGCCGCGGCCAGCGTTGTCGTAACGCAGACGCGGGCTATGTCGGGGCTGGAACCGGAAAGCGTGGACGCGCCGTTAAAGCCGTACCAGCCGAACCAGAGCAGGAAAATACCTGTCATCGCGAGTGGCATACTGTGACCGGGGAAAGCTTTCACCGAAACCTTGCCGTTCGAGCCCTTAACATACTTGCCGATACGGGGCCCCAATACCATCGCGCCCATCAAAGCGGCCCAGCCGCCCACCGAGTGTACAACGGTTGAACCGGCAAAGTCATGGAAACCAAGTTCGGAAAGCCAGCCGCCGCCCCATACCCAGTGCCCAGAAATCGGGTATATGAACGCCGAGATGAAGCAAGTGTAAATCAGGTAAGACTTAAACTGCGTCCTTTCCGCCATAGCGCCCGAAACTATTGTGGCGGCCGTCGCCGCGAATACAACCTGGAAGAACCAGTCACGGTAGTATACGGGATCATCCATAATATTTTTGAAGAAGTCCGATGTTCCGATGAGGCCGCCTAAAGCGTCCGCGCCGTACATAAAACCCCAGCCGATGGCCCAGTACACAATAGCGCCGATACAAAAGTCCATCAGGTTTTTCATCACGATATTCGTGGCGTTTTTCGCGCGCGTAAGCCCCGTTTCAACCAGCGCAAAGCCCGCCTGCATGATAAACACCAGCGAGGCGCCAAGGAAGAGCCATACCATATCCAGTGCGTTTTCTATGGTCCACTCATCCTGCGCAAATAGTGAGCCGGCCACAACCAGCCCCATCAATACAACCGCAATTAACTTTTTCTTTCGCATTTTACCTCCTGCGAGAATTTTTTCTGTAAAAATTAATGCAAAAAACGTGCCAATCCAACGTAATAAATCGTGATAACCGGTAAATTAACGGAATACAGGTTCATGGGGAGATAGCCCGTGCTTTGCCCCGCCGCATTTTGTACAAAACCGGAGAATTTTTGAGGCGGAGGACTATCTCCAATTCCGCAGGTCTCGTTCGATTATGTTTGCCCGGTCTGCCACATCATCCCCATCAACGGTTCGCAGCTCCGTCATACTACACTTTTGTAGACAAAAATAATATTTTTACATAATTGTAGATTTAATACGCTGTACTATAGTATTTCTCCTTAGGGCAACGCTGATTATTAAAAAGGGGGGCGCTATTTCCATGCCGTTACCGGCACATAGCCGCATCATCGCCGCGCCCCCCTACGGGCGCACATGGTTGCGCCCTACCCCCCAATCAGGGGCCCCACCAACACCAAGCTCAACGCTTCGCGTTGAGCCCAACACCGGCTGGAGTTTGCTCCGCAAACTCCGGAATAACCGGCGTAGCCGGTTATTCCGCCGCCCTATTTAATCAGCGCGTCCCTAGCCTACACCCATCGGGGTCTAGCTTACACCCCATCGGGGTCTAGCCT
>JAITAE010000095.1 GCA_031284295.1 Spirochaetaceae bacterium | reverse complement strand
CGCCCCGGCGCCTACAGATATCAACGGTAGTGTGCCGCAGACGGAACTTTCGGAAATTTCTATAGACAAGTTTGAAATGGGCGGTTTTTGGCGCTCAAGCATATCTTCCGACAGCGGTTTCACCGCCAGCAGGCTATTTGACGGCGGACCAAGGGGCAAGACGCCGATCGAAGGCGAAGCCGGGCTCGATATACCGGACACCAAGGTTTTGGGCGTGAAGGTTGATTTTCTGCGGCGCGGTTATACGAGCCTGTATATCATGGCCGCTCGTCCTATACCGGTCGAAGGTATAGTCAAAACAGTATCGATTTGGGCCGCGGGACGTAACTATAATCACAAACTTGTACTGCTGTTACAGGATTTTTACGGACGCGATTTTGAAATTCCTATGGGCCGTTTAAACTTTCAAGGCTGGAAGAATATGATCGCCGTCATACCGCCCCAGCAGGAACTAGGTATGAACGGAATCGTACAACAAAATTATCATTACAGTAATGTTTCCGGCATAAAAATAACAGGTTTTAGGATTGACTGCGATCTTATGGATACTTATGGCGCATACTATGTTTACCTGGATGATCTACGCGCGGTTACCGATCTGTTTACCGAAAATTTGCGTGAACCTGACGATCCCGCAGACGACTGGTAGACAAAACGCCGGATGGCATATTTAACCGGTTTTCATGCGATTGAAGAACGGATTAAGGCTTCCGCGGCGGGCTGTGTGTTGCTTGCCGCAAAGCCTGGTCCCAGGGCGCGTGAAATTGCCGGCCTCGCGGCAGCGCGGGGTGTACGCATCCTGCGTACCGGTACTAACGAATTGGACCGTATTTCACCCGGTCATCGCGGGCTTGCGCTCGAAGTTGACGACGGCGGTCCGTCCGGTATACTTACGCTTGATTCTTTTTTGGAATCTGTTGATGGTAAAAAAAATGTCCTTGCTGTCATACTGGATGAAATAACCGATCCGCATAATTTTGGCGCTATCCTGCGTTCATGCGATCAATTTAACGCCGATATTGTAATCACCCGCAACAAACGTAACGCCAGGCACGCCGATGTTGTCGCAAAAACTTCCGCCGGGGCCTCCTCCTGGGTGCCGTCCGTCGAAGTCGCAAACCTGCCGCGCGCGATAGAACAGTTAAAAAAAGCCGGTTTTTGGATTTATGGGGCGGATATGGAGGGCGGCCTTATTTACGAAACCGGATTGGCTGACCGTGTCTGTGTGATTCTGGGCGGGGAAGGCGCCGGTTTAAGCCGCCTGCTCCGCGAAAAATGCGATGCGCTCATCGCCATACCCTCACTTGGCCGTATCGACAGCCTCAATGTTTCGGTCGCGGCAGGTATCATCCTGTACGAAATTATACGCCAGCGCGGTTGAATAAGCTTTCACAGCCGGTCGTTTTCGCCTTTACGCGCTCAATGTTTCGCGCGCCGTTATTGGGCTGGGGGGCGCGACAAGAAGGTGGCTATATGCCGGTAACGGTATGGAAATAGCGCCCCCCACCTTATTAATGAAAGCAGCCCTCCCTTACACGAGTTCTTTGAACAAGCCGGCTATACGCTGTTTTGGCGCGGTTCCATTGATACGAGCGGCAACCGTGCCGTCTTTGTGTGCAATCAAAACCGGAATGGACATAACTTGATGCTTATCCGCCAAATCCTTTTCTTCATCAACATTTACCTTGACCACTTTAACGCGGCCTGAATATTCCTGCGCGGTCTGTTCAACTATTGGAGAAATCATCTTGCACTGCTTACACCAGGGGGCGCTGAAATAGAGCAGTACCGGAATGGTGGAATTTAGCACGTCAGATTCAAAATTTATTGTTCCGGCGCTTTGCTCCCCGTTTGAATTTGTATTTTCAACAGTCAAAGGCGCTTGGCCCGTAACGCTGAAAGATTCAGGCGGAGTGATAGACTCTTCACGCGGAGGCGCAAGCTGGGGTATCCAATCGTAGGGAATGCGGTAGGCGCGGTATACCATGTTCGGAATTCCACCTAACTTGCGGGAATAGTAGGGATTGATATATTCCCACACCGTTTTACAAGAAGGCGTAACTTCAAACAATCTGCCGTCCGAACCTTCCGTTATCAGCGTATTTCCGTTGGGCAGGCGCTGCGCGGAGCTGATATAGGGACTGTAAAACCGGTAATTGTCTTTGTACCCCGCCTGCGCCGCAGTGTATTCCCATTCGATTTCCAGTGTAACAGGGTTAAATTCGATAATCCGTGAGAAATCACGGCGTTTATCGTTGATTCCGTACTGCGAGGTTCCAGACGGAACGCCATAGCCGCCCCAGCCGCCATTATCAAACACCAACAGGCTGCCCTCGCCGGGAAGTCCGTGCGGTATCATGTGCAAGTGGTGCTGCCCGATAATCCAGCCCAGTTTTTTGAGCGCGGCAGTCGACTCAAATTCGGGGCCTATGCGCCAGACGATTTTACCGGTTTTTTTACTGGTTATCGCAAGGATGTTGGCATTCCGCGCATCCCAAATGATGTTGTCAGGATGAAAACGCTCGTCCCCGCCGCTGTACCACTTGTTAGGTCCAAGCGTGGACAGTGAATTGATATGAAGCCAATCGCCACGCCCGCTCGTTACCATAGACGGATCGCGGTACAGTAGATTTTTGGCGGCTTCATCAAAACCCAGTTCGTCAAAATGTTCGGACGGCAGCCAGTCCCAGATGATATTCCCCTCCCAATCCACCTCGATAAAGCGGTCGTCAAGCAGCGGTTTGTCCGATATGCCGTGATTTTCGACATCTTTGTGTACCAAAATGAGCGTATTACCGCCGTCCGTGCGGGGAAGGCTTCCGGGCGAGTAGTATCCGGTCGAAGAACCCTCCCGCTGGAAGTCGTGATGTTGACGCGCTATATGAGCGGGTTTTGCGCCCGGATCCTCGACATACTCGTTCCTGTCAAATTTCCAAACGATATTTCCCTCCCAGTCAACCTGTAACAGATCGAGCTGGTCCTGAAACCCATAGCGCGGATTCCGCGTACCGGAAGAGCCGAGTACAAAGCCGCCGGGAAGTATCTTGTTCGGAAAACCGTCCAGCCCCGCCCAAAGCTGCACTTCGTTGCCCCTCATATCAATAAGCAGCGCGCCTTTTGCGGAAGGGAATACTGTATAGCCGTTCCACGCTTTATCCGCTTGATAAAGCGTCGTGCCTGTTGGGTATATATTCGGATGTCCCATCTATTACTCCTTAATATTTTTGCTGATTTTCCGCTCGCCGGAATTTATCACGCAAAAATTTGAAACTTCGCCTGAAAACACAACTTCAGCGTTAAACGGGTCTTCAATTAAATCTTCAGGATGAGGGTTTATGCCCGTAATCACCGTTACTTTTCCACCTGACGGAACCGGGGAGCCCGGAACGCGGAAACGGCTGACATTCAGCGGGGAAACCGCAGTTTCTTCAGGCGTAGGCAGTTGTGGAATCCACTCATAGGGGACACGGTAAGCGCGGTAAATCCAGTTGTTTACTAGACCGCCTTTCGCGCCGCCTTCTGTTTTTTGAGTGTACGGCGTAACGTACTCCCATACTGTTTTGTGCTCAGGCGTAACCTCGAAAATCCGTCCGTTACATCCTTCGGTGATAAGCGTGTTTCCATTTGGGAGCCGCTGGACGGAACTGATGAATGGACTGTAAAACTTGTACGAATCCAGCGGGTCTATATGTCCAGCCTCGGCGGGCGTGTACTGCCATTTAAGAGCCAGCGTTACCGGATCAAATTCCAGTACGCGGGAATAGTCCCTTCGTTTGTCCGCCGCGCCGTAACGGGAAATCCCATTTGGAACACCGTATCCGGCCCAGCCGCCGTTATCAAAGACAAGAAAGTTACCCTCACCCGGCAGCCCCTTTGGTATCAGATGTATATGATTCGGCCCGATAATCTGACCAAATGGGACATCGCGGCAATCTGGGCCAAGCCGCCAAACCACGTTACCGGTTTTTTTGCTGATAACAGCCAGAATATTCACATTCCTGCCGCTTAAAATTATGTTGTCAGGATGAAAACGTTCATCCCCGCCATCATACCATTTGTTCGGCCCAAGCGTGGAAACGCTGTTTACCGCGAACCAAAATCCTTTCCCCCCATGGGAGAGTAAGTCTGAGGGCAGCCGGTAAATCAAATTTTTCGCGTTCTCGTCAAAACCGAATTCCTCAAAATGATCCGCGGCATTCCAGCGCCAAACAATGTTTCCTTCCCAGTTCACTTCTATAATGCTGTTATCGAGTAAAACTTTACCGGATATATTCGGGATATATGCCTCGCGGTTTACCAAAATCAGTGTATTGCCGTCGTGGGTTTTTGGTTCTGCGCCGGGAGCATAGTAGCCGGTCGAAGAACCTTCCCGCTGATAATCGTGATGTTGCCGCGCAATCCAGCGGGGCGTATTACCGGGGTCCGTTATATGCTCGTTCCGGTTAAAAAGCCAAACATTATTACCGTCCCAATCCTGCTGCGCAAGATCGAAATTATCGAAAGGATGAGCCTCGCTGTCGCGGCGCCCCGTACTCCCGATGACAAAACCTCCGGGGAGAATCTTGTTAGGCTCTCCACGCAGCCCCTTCCACAGGTGTACCTCATGGCCATTCATGTCGATGAGCAAAGCCCCCTGCGGCGCCGGAAAAATCGTATAACCCGGCCATGCCGCGTTACGGTCATAAATCGTTACACCAACCGGATAAATCGTTGGATGTCCCATAATCCCTCCATTATTTGAACTCACCCCTGTCGGGGAACGCCGCTTTCAAAGCGTCAACATCAACATAGTTATGAAGGTTATAGGGGTATTTGATTACCTTGTTTGCCTCCGCCCACTGGTACAGACTTTCAAGCGCGTCAAAAATTTGCTGGTTAAAATCAATATAGTTTACGTTGTTTTTCAGATTGATAAGCGTCTGCTCTACCGGTGTGGATGAAACTTTTTGTATTATTTCAGCCGATTCTTGCGGGTTATCGCTGATAAAATCATAAATTT
>JAITAE010000072.1 GCA_031284295.1 Spirochaetaceae bacterium | reverse complement strand
TCAGAGAAAATCCTCACGCCCCAATTAATGATGTCTGTTACCTCGCCGTCGCCGCTAAGCTCAAGGGCGCTCCAGCCGAGAGAATTTGTTCCTAAATCAAGTCCGAGCCGCCAATCCATGCGCTTCCCCTTATTTACAAATTTATTGTATCGTACATATTGTATCGTACAACTTGACAAAAATCCATGCCTATGAGAGGATAAAGGAACCTAATTAATTGTTTTGGTTAACCTGTTAACAAGTAGGCGAAAGCCTACGCAAAATGCTTTCATATTCTCGTGCGCGAGAGTGTGAATAGTTTCAAATGCTAAAAAGGAGGCTGCGGCCTCCTTTTGTTCATAGCGGGGCGCTCGCTGCCGCGCAACGTGCGTCTTCCGTAACGGGAAGGCTCGTATAAAATACCAAACCGCAGTATTTTAGGGCATATTTCGGCAAGCGGCCCCGTTAAATAACGCCCGCCCATTGTGAGTCCGGATGCCTGCCGCGAAACCGGCTAAAGCGTTAAAATAAACGCGCCGCTTTTTGCGTCACGGGTTATTTTGTCGGGCCTTTCTATCTTAAAGAAACTTCCCTGCCTGTATTTTTCGGCAAAACCGCCGCGCAACAGGGTAAGGCCGTTTTCAGAACATGCGTAGCGGCCTGTCATACCGGCTGACAGTGGGAATGCGTCCGAAATTACCCGTACATTCAAAAATTCCGGCGCGTTTTTCTCCGGCGCGGCTTTTTTCGAGGCAAACAGGAACGAGAGCGTTACCTTTTCTTTCGGCAGCGCGGCGGCGGTGGAAAGTTTATGCAGAGCCGGCGGCGCATCGTCTGCGTCAACGTTAAAATGACACCATTTTTGGCCGCGCCGCCCACCCCCCATCGCGCAGCCGCGCGATGAGGGGCATGGCGCTTCTATCGAAAATCCCCGCCCAATGAATTCGCCGCGCAACAGGCTCAAAAACTGGGCCGGACGCGGGGATCCCGGTTCCACCACAAGGATACGCCCCGAATCGCCCGCAAAGCCGGCAAGACTTCGCGTGAATTTTTTTGCGGCGGACGCAAGAGACGCGGTATCACCCTGCGGTACTTTTTGAAACAGCTCGTTACAGACGTTCACGGCGCAAACCAGCGCGGCGGGCGGAAGTTTAAGCCTTTCGCCGAGCGCGGCGCGGTAAGTCTTTATCCGCCACGCACCGTTTCCCCCGGCGAGCGAGAAAAATAACTTTTTACCGGCCTCCAGCGCCCCGCCGTTCTGGTCTACACAGTGAAAACTGAGCGGCGCGGAACGCAATTCCGGCAGAGCGATCCACAGCGCGGCGGGCAGGGTCAGCGGCCCCGACCCCAAATCGGTGATTTCCACGCCGCCCGTACCGTCCGGCGGCCACGATTCCAACAACAGCGAGGGCAGCAGGCGGGACAGCCTAAACACATTCCACGGCATAAAGCACCGCAGATAAGCGTTGAACAACGCCGGATCACTCATGTAAGAGCCGTTCAAACAGGAGCGTTCTTTGGTCAACAATGCCGAAAGGCGCGAAATGTTTTTCGGCAACTCCGCGGAAAAACGCCGCTTTAAGGGGAATGTTTTGTCTATCGCGAGCAACAGGTCTTCGATGCCGCGGCGTATTCCGGCTGTAAGCGGCGGGAAGAGGCTGCGTTCAATCATCGGTCATCGGCGGCGGATTTTTCGAGCAGCGAGAGCGTGGCGTTTACAATGCCGTTCACTTCGGCAAGTGCGCCGCTGCCGGTATCCCCGCAGGCCAGTTCCCCTTCCGCCGGGCCGACAAAGGTATAACCATGGTTTTTTAGTTTTTCGACATTGTCCTGAACGATTGTGTTTTTCCACATTGCCGTATTCATCGCGGGGCAAATGATGACGGGCTTCCCCGCCATAGCCATCACGACAGCGCTCAACATATCGTCCGCGATGCCGCCTGCCAGTTTGCCTATTATGTCCGCTGTGGCGGGCGCTATGAGCGCGAGGGCCGCCTCCTTCGCAAGAGAAATATGGCGGACATCCTCGTAAAATACATCTTCAAACATATCCGTATACACTTTATGTTTTGTCAATGTTTGAAAAGTAAGCGGCGTTATAAAACGCCGTGCGTTTTTTGTCATAATGACCTTCACGGAAATATGCCGTTTAACAAAAAGACGCGCAATCTCCGCCGCCTTGTACGCCGCTATGCCGCCTGTAACTCCAAGCAAAATATTTTTCATGGCCGTTTCCCATTTAATAATGAATACATTTTATCCGCTATTCCACCGGCGATTTCTTTTTTTGTCCGGTATTCCGTTATGTTTTTGCCTTTATCCAGCAGATAAGCCCTATGTCCTGTCTTTGTTATAAATCTTTTATCGTTTGCGATTACAAACGCGCAGTTATTTTTTTGCAAAATATCGTAAGCCGTATCTATCAATGTTTCTTTTGTTACGCCGCATAGCAGCTTAAAGCCCGCAAGCACGGCGCGGGGCGCAAGGCTTGAAAAAAATGATATTATTTTTGGAGTCGCTTCCAGCGTAAGTATAAGCTCATTTTCGCCGGAAGTTATTTTTTTGCGGCGGTCAAGTTCCACGCCGCCGCCTGTTTTTACGGATTTAACGCGGTAATCGCTTACCGCCATCGTGTGTATGATTCCGTCAATTTCATTTTTTAACAAAATATTTTTTACCGCTTCCATCACGGAATCCGTGTCGCTTACCGGCCATACCTCCGCCTTGTTTGTATCAGGCATCGTTGCGCCAATTCCGCAAACATAAAAAATTTTTTCGCAGTCCGCCTTGTCTGCCAGCGCGCGGCAGACAAGGCTGCCCAGCTCTCCCGTTGATGAATTACCTATGAAACGCGCTTCATCAATTTTTTCCCGCGTTCCGCCTGATGTTACCAAAAATTTGTATTTTTTCCCGCTCGCCATTTTACAGCAGCCCGCCGCCGTCAACAAGCCAGACCGGAAATTATTTTTAGGCCGTGCAGGATGAGTTGTCTGTCCACACACTGGAACACATCCGTTATCGGCTGTAATACGCTGTTAAGCCCACCTGTAGCGATTACGGAGATCCGGTCCGCCGGCGTACCTTCCACCTTTTCCATATCCTTTTTCATCTCCGAAAGCAAGAATTCAACTAGTCCCTTGTAGCCAAGCACAATCCCCGCCTGTATCGCGTGAACCGTGTTTCCGCCCAGCGACGAGGCGGGCGCTTCCAGCGGCACTACAGAAAGCTGCGCCGTATTTGCCGAAAGCGCCTTTACCGCCGTACCGAGCCCCGGCGCGAACGCGCAGCCGAGTATATCGCCCGATTTGCCAACAGCGGTAAAAGTAAGCGCCGTTCCAAAATCCACGATGATGCAGGCGC
>JAITAE010000021.1 GCA_031284295.1 Spirochaetaceae bacterium | reverse complement strand
GATTAACTTGAGGCCAATCATCGTTACCCTATGTATTTGCTCATTTCATTGCGCAAATACGGCATTAAAGTAGCACCGATTTATGCGCACTCGCATAAATCAGTGCTTCCTTAGGGAATTCCGCATAGCAAAACTCTACGCAGGGTTGTTAGGCAATGGAGTGAAGACACCCGCAACGTGCGCTAAAGCGTGTTTGTCCGGTGATGTGGCGCGGATACCGCCGCTTGTATGCGTCCGGTCACGCCGGACTGCATACATATTTATGGAATATACGTGTAGCGGAAAGTCTATTACATGTCCCGAAACTTCTACTACACCTTTCAGTATTTCCGGCAGCCTGCCGCGACTGCTTAGAAGTTTTTGTAGATTTTCGAACCTAAAGCAGTATAACTTGGTAAATGAGTGCGCTTTGAAGTACCGCCATTATTCATTGAATTGCCCCGGATTTGGGGGGTAGGGCGCAACCGTGTGCGCCCGTAGGGGGCGCGACGGTTAAGGCGGCTATGTGCCGATGGCGGCATGGAAATAGCGCCCCCCTTCATAATGAAGAATGTGAAGGGATGTCACCCTGACTATAATTCGTTTACTGATAACCCTCTTTACCAAGAACCGCATACCTTTCGTCCACTACATGGGAGACGGGCGCGGCATTGCCAGGCAATTCGGGTGGAATAGTGGTCAAAGCCCGGCATGAAGCTGTAGTATCTACACCATCATTCAATGGGCTTGTTCGCCAGCATGGCCGGGGTCGTGAACTTTGGCCCGTACAAATCTTGCAAAATGCTCAGGCGGCGTATTGAAACGGGAGGATGGCGGGATTATAATTTTAGAATGAAGTATGAAGTTAAAAAGCTGATGGAGCGTTTTAAGAAGCTGCTTTCATCGTGGGATTGTGTGGAATGTGTTAGTTTGAACGAGGCGGCGCTGCCTGCGACTTTCGATCCATACTTTGCGCTGATAATTGATGTTTTTTGCAGCGGCGCAATCCCAGAGCGCTCCGGGCGTGAAAAGCAGTACGGAACGGATGCTGGCGCGTTTGAGAGCTCAGGTAATAAGGACAGGTTTTTGATAGGGAAACTGCCGGTACGGATAGAATTTAAATCTACAAAGAATATAGAGGACATTGTCTCGATAGCGGTTGAAGGTAACGAGCGGCTCTGGCTTATTAAAGATTCGGGTACCTATGGTTTTTACAGGCTCAGTAACGGCTATATACTTTTTTCACGCACCGGCTGGATAGATACGATAAGGGAGCGGCTCAGCAGGCCAAACGAAGAATTCTGGACAACAATGCGGCAGGCGAATCAATCAAAAATGGAGCATTTTTTAAGTGATTTAGGCGCCGCGCTGATTAACGGCGATGATTTTTTTTACCTGATGTCGGAAGCCGGATTCATTAAAACGGCCTGCCTCACGCTTTTCTGTATAAACCGGCGCTTTGAACCATCGCATCGCGCATACTACAAACAGGTTACCGGCTTGCCGGTAAAGAATGACACGTTCTGCGCACAGTTGGAAACCATCCTGCGCAACGAAAATGACATCACGATGGAACGGCGTTATGCGTTGGCACAGCTTATAGCACGCGGCATTATCATGCTTTAGGGAAGCGCTGATTGTGTCAACAAAGTCGATGCGCCGGATATGCCGGCGCGGCCTTGAGTTAATTGATGCTGCCCTGAATCTTTGCGGGAAAGAATAGTGGTTTGTGGTGAGAGTATATAAATATGTTTTTGTTTTGAGCGGCTCGCTGCTGTTTGCCAACTCGTGTTTTGTGGCAAAACCGGCCGGTTTTGCCCTTGCCGGAATCGATGGCGAAAGCTGCCCGGTGTACACATCTTCAAACGAGCTGTCCGGCGTATTCAGCCTGTCAAAAACAAAACGGTACGATTATTCGCTGGATAAAAGCTTGAGCGTTCCACGCAACTATTCACTGGAAATTGATTACAGCCTACATAATTTACAGGAAGTTTCCGTGCGGGATGCCGGGGCAGGCGGTAACAATTATCAGGTTATATTAAAAATAGATGACGATTCCGGCTGGGCGCTGCCCGGCGATTTAACTTTTTTGGCGATTGACCAGATCAAGGCGTATATACGGTACGTGATTCCAATACAGACGGCGTCCATAAAGAAAATTTCGCTGGAAATAAAAGGCGTAAAAAAATCCGGTATGGAACTGCGCCTGAACGGACTGCGGCTTACGGAACGTTTCTACGGTTTTGACGCAAAAGGTGAAACGGTACTCGCAAGCCCTTTCGTGTCACGCGCATACGGCGAGGCGGAGGGGCAGCCGCTAATCAATATAGCTCCTGACGAAGATTACAGGATAAATGGCCGGCAGATTCTGTTTGTTGACGGTATAACAGGCGCGCCTGAAATCACAAGCGGTGAAAATACGTTTCAGTATATAGCAAACGGCGGCGTTCATCACAGCCTTACCGTGCCTGCCGCTTTTTTGGCGTCCGGTAACGATGCGGTTCAAATAAACGGCGGCGTTGTAACGGCGATGCTCAAAGCCGCGCCGCCGGGAAATAAAGAGCCGCTTGAGCCAATCACCGCCGACCCCGGCTTCATCCTTTTGTACCCCCAGGAAAAATGGCGCGGCAAAAATTTTGAGATTTTCCGCTGGGAAAGTTTCCCGGACATTTTAATATTCGATACGGTTTCGTACGATTTGCAGGACAAACTTTTTAAGCGCCTCGCGTTCTTTGCCGAAAAGAAGGGCTTCACGGGCAGGCTGGCGGCAGACGAAGAAATAGCTGAACTTCACGCCTGGAACGCGCACGACTACAGCGCCGAAACCCTGGCGCGTTTTTTTGACGCCGCAAAGAATTCATCGTTCCCGTTGCTGGACGAGGAGTTGTCCCTGCAAGAAATTCTTGTCGCATCCAATATCATAAAAGTTTCAGGCGATGGCTTTACCGCGGGTAGCGGGGCGCTGGTTTCAATATCGCGCGATTCGCCTGATTATTTACGGCGTATGTTTATGACGCACGAGGCTTTTCACGGGATCTTTTTTATTGATGCGGACTTCAGGGAATTCTGCAAACAGCGCTGGGAGGGCCTCGACAGAGCGGCGAAACGTTTTATCACCTCGTACTTTGATTTTCAGCGCTACGACATTAATGATTCTTTCCTCGTGCTGAATGAATTCATGGCGCACTGTTTGCAGCAGGGAGTCTCCGCTTCCGGTAAATATTTTGGCGAAGACATCGCGAACAGGTTGTACGAAAAGAGTCCTTGGCGCCGTGCCGTTCTGCCGCCGCGTGACGAAAAGTCGGGCAACTGGCCGGAAATAGCGGACAGCTTCAGGCGGGAAACGTCCGCGCTTTCCGACTATGTAGCGAAACGCTGGGGTCTGGCCGCAGGCAGGGTTTGGAGGGTAAGGTTGTGATAATTTTTGATGATACCATAGTGTCCGTTTTCAGCGATTACGGTATAATGCTGCCGATAGCGGCATCACGTGCGCGTAAAATAGCCGATAAACTTGGCTCTTTTACCACCTCCGCACCGGGACATTTTCCAGGTTCCATCCTTGATATTAAACAGACGCTTTCGGTTCTGGGAAAAACCGGCGATGTGATAAAGCGTTCCGACATTGAACGTGTCCACAGCGCCGCCTATGTAAACGCACTGTTTTCCGACAATCCGGACGGGCTACTTAAGGAACTTCTAAACGCTTACGAACTTATAGGCCCGGATGGAAAACCGAACCGTTACGAACCGGACAAGGCCGTAAAACCACTGCCCGCGCTGTTTGATAAGATTCTCGCCCAGTGCGCCGGTTCGTACCTTGCCTGCGCGGCGGCTCTCGTGACGGAAAGGCATTTTTGTTACTTCCTCGCCGGCGGGAATCACCATGCCCGCTACGATACCGGCGCGGGCTTCTGTTTGATAAACGAAATAATAATAGCGGCGCGAAAACTCCAGGCCGAAGGCGGCGCGCGTATTGTCTGGATAATTGACGTTGACGCCCATAAAGGCTGCGGAAGCGCGGAACTTGTTTCATTTATGCGAAGCGGTGTGAATCCGGGACCGTTTGAAAAGAACTGCGATATACTTACGCTTTCTATACACATGGCGCGGGGCTGGCCGCTTGACGCGGAAACCCTGCGCAACGCGGCTCCGGGACGCGCGCCGTTGATTCCGTCCGATGTGGAAATTCCTGTCGACAGGGGAGAGGAGCCTTTTTACATAAGCCGCCTTGGAGACGGCCTCGACAGGCTGGAACAGCTTACGCCGCCCGGCGCGAGGCCCGACATCGCGATTGTTGTTGACGGCGCCGATCCTTACGAGCACGATGAGCTTTCGTCCAGCGCTCCGATGCGCCTGTCCCTGGAGCAGTGCGTCGAGCGTGATATGCTGGTATATGACTTTTTACGCAGCAGAAAAATTCCTTCCGCATGGATAATGGCGGGCGGTTACGGGGAACGCGCATGGGAACCGCCCTATCACTTTCTGCAAACATTGGCGCGCGGTTCTTGAGTTACATCTTCAGTTTATCCAGCAGCATATATTTTAATTTGGAAGCGCCTTCAAGCTCGTTGTCCAGCGCAAGCGCCGCCTCACAGTCCGACAGGGCCTGCGGGTAGTCTTCCAAATGGTAATATGCTTCGGCCCGGCGGTAAAAACAGTAGGGCTGAAAGCCGTTTATCGTCATAGACATGGTAAAGTCATCAATGGCGGCCGCGTATTGCTGCAATACAAGGCGCACTACGCCGCAATAGTAAGCGGACTTATACGCTTTTTCGTCAAAGTGTAAAGACATACTAAAGTCTTTTATTGCCTCCTCGTACAGTGATTGCGCAAAAAAAGCCATGCCCCGGTGCTTGTAAATCAGCGAGACGATGTTTTTGTCCGGGTTAAGGGCCAGTATGAATGAATAGTACCTCGCCGCTTCGGAAAAAAGACCGCGGTTATGGGCGTAGAGGGCGTTTAAAAGTAAATCGTCTATGGATCTGTTTTGGGTATCGAGCGGTGCTTCATGCCGCGTTTCCCGGCGTCCGGAATCTTCAAACAAAAACAGATCGACCGCATCTTCAACCTTTTTGAAAAAAGACTCTTTACGCTGGACAATCTGCTTGTTAAAATGCCGTTGGTATGTACGTATCTCCTGAAATATTGTATCGGCAAGGGAAAGGCTGGCATTTATCGCAGCCAATTTACGCTTCATCGGGTGGTCGTATGGACGGAATTCCGCCTTGTAGACCAGTTCATGCTCAACTTCCGCCCAGGCGTCCTGTAGAATCGTCCTGATTTGAATCTCTACTATGTCGCCAGTAAAAGGTACGTTAGAGGCCTTTGTGTATTTACCGCCTATTTCCTCCGGCAGACTTACCAAAAAGTGTATCGATTCGTAACCGAATTCCTTAAATGAGTACGACGAGCCTTTACGCTCAACTTCAACGATTTTAAAGTTATTTTTTACCAAGGTTTCGACGTTTACAGTGTCTTCTATAAATGGGCAAACAATCCTTATACCGATCTGATCCGGTATGATCGGGGGTTCACCATTTGCTGTTTCATTAAGGTAGCGCAAATATTTTTTGAAAAAACTTTGAAAGCTTTTTACCCTGCCCTTGATTGTCAGGTTGGAGGAAAGGTCTGATAAAAGTTTTTCAATATAAACTTCCAGATCGTTTACAATTAATCCACGCGCCTGAAAATCACTCTGGTACTGTGTTCGAAGGGCGCCTTTATCGGGTAATACCTGCCGCATTATGATTTGTTCGCGGTATATACTTATTGACTGCTGATTACAACGCCAAAAATGCCTTTAAGGATGTTCCTTTAGGACATTTTATCTAAGAGCCGGCGGAAAGTAGCATGACCCTTTATTGGGTCATGCTATTTCCTCAATTGCGCTCCGCGCAAACAATTTCGCGCACGGCTCTCTTAAAGTCGGACCGTATATTATGGTTGCTGCTGGGCTGCCGTATTATTCCGGATGGAATCGTCGAAGTAAGCCTCCGGCGCCTTCTTTTCGGCCTCGAGGTACCGCCAAACCTGATCCTTTCCAAAATTGGTAAATTCAAGCTTCTGCCGTTCCGCTTCCCGCTCTTTGATTATGTTCCATTCGGATTCATCATCGATATCCTTTTCGGTTTCGAGCTGGGCCTTATCGTAAACAACTTTGACATCTTTGAAATATACAACAAAGTCACCCCCTTCAGTGCCTCCATCGCGCTGAATAAGGAAACCACCAAAACGTATGTATGGCGCATAGCTGGGATAAAGCTGGTAAATACGACGCGAACGGGAACGTACTTCATCTATGTACTGGGGATTGTTCCATGTAAGCTCTGCCCAACCGTCATAGTTCAAATACCCAAGAAATACCGTTTGGCTGTTGCCGTTACCGTCAATTAAAATCGCGGAAACGGAATGTGGGGTTTCAATGCCATACACCTGCACCGCCAGTGATTTTACCGCTCCAACATTTTTGAGAACGCCGTAGCCATTCTCAAAACGGGACGACGACGAAAATGGCGCTTCATCGTTTTTCGTGATTTCTCCCTGATCGCTGACTTCCGAAAATTCATAGGCGGGAATGTCAAACGGCGGTTTGATCAGCGCCCACGAATTATAGAACGCTACAGGAAAGTGTATCCTGACGCCCATAACGTTTGTAAACTGCTTAGATGCAGATACTTTGGTATAACTGTTCACGCTATTTACAATGGTTTTCGAAGAAGGCGCCAACTCAACCTTCCAGTTTGGGATAGCCAGCGAGGTCTTCATCAGCGCCCTCTGGTCGTCCGTATAGTTCGCGCCCGCAATGTTGGAAAAATCCATCGTGGTTTGCTTGTTCTGTGGTAATACACCAGTTTGATCCAAAAGAATATCCGGTACAAGGTTAGAAAAGTCGATCAGAACATTTTCTTCCGCAAAAAGAGTACCGACAACCGCCATAGCAAAAGCTACAAAAACAAATAACCGCTTCATTATATTGCTCCTTTCCATATTATTGCCTTAATAAAGCTTACGCAAAGCGTAAGCCACAAGCCTAATTCATTATAATAGTTAATATAAAAAATGTCAACGCCCTTTGTAATAAAGCGCGACCAAACATCCGCCTCCGCAAGATATATGCGTTAATTATCGGCAACATACCGTCAAATTAAAAGAACCCTGTTTCCTGTCCTGCAATAAAAATACAAATATCTTTGACAAAACAGAAATTCAGCCGTATATTCGCGCTCAAAACCTTGAATTTGTCCGCCATCCTTCCCACCGGCGGAGGAATTGTCGCTTCTTCCGAAAAATCAAGAAAAATACCGGCATCCCTTAGCAAAACGGATTCCAATTTTGCGCCGCGATCCAGAAAAGGCTCGGCTTCCAGCGAAAACGGCCCCAAGATCATTTCCTCGACATAACGGTTTATATCCGCCTCGCGCGAGCCCGTGCGTATAATCATACGCTCTTCTACGATATCTTGTCCAGTATCCATAAGCTGAAACACAAAGGTACGCCGCGCTAAGCCCGATACAAAATAGTCCGCCAACGCCGCCAGGCACAAAAGCAGGGCGCCGCTAACGGAAACGGCGCGTAACCTTTTACTGAAAAAAGCCCGTACCCGAAGTGCCGCTTGCCGCATGACATGTACAGATATACCAGCTTTCACTTTCGTTATACAAATTATTTGAGGCAACTTCAAGCCCCCTCCCCGCAGGCGTTTTTTCCACAAAACAATATGCACAGTACCGCCATCGGCGCAAAGGACGCAGTCAAAATCGCGGCCCCTTCAATGTAGTTCTGCCTGAAAAAATCGAACCAGGCCAGCGGCGGTAGCAGCGAAAATACCGTCATCCCGGAAACGGCGGCTATTTTATGAAATACCCCACCCTTGAATAGCCGGACAAACGGGTAAAAAGCCGCCGCAAGCGCCGTCCAAAGAAGCGGCGTCAGCACAAGACGCAGGGCCTCGTGGCCCAGCCCGCACGAGGAACAATACACCAAGGAAACCGGCGCCATGGCAAGCAGGACAAAGCCGGTAAAATCCGTGATGCCGCTACGCGGGTAAAAATGGGAGATAAGCAAAGCGGCGACCAGCGGAAACAGCGCGGGAAAACTCGTATAGTCTATAAAAGCGCTTACAAAACGGGACAGCCCAAATCCGCGCGCCTCAACAAAAGTGGGGACAAAGAAGCGTCCGACAGCCGCCGCGCTGCCGATCAGAATCGCCCAAACTGGCCCTGAGTCGCCGCTTTCCGGCCTTATTGAGAGCCAAAACAGGTAAAATACAAATGTCCACAGAGAACAAAACAGAACCATCTTTAATTAGGAGATATTCAGCCTTTAGCCGGAGCGGATTTTTTTTGATGTGGCGGCGCCGCGTCAATGGCGTTCAGCTCCTTTACCGCATTTATCAATTCTGTGTCTTCCGCTATTTCCTCAATACATTCGGGCAGTCTCCAGGTCCAGTTGAATTCATTGCAAGTACCCGGCACGTTTATACGCTCCGACGCGGGATCGTCCGCGTACCAGCGCGGCGTAAGGTGCAACAGGTCGATAAGCGGGAAAATACGCCATTGAGATCTTGCCGACGCAGCCTGCCGTATAAATGTACGCGCCGTCCCCGGATTGTAATTTTTGGGCAGGCAGGGCGAGCCGTTGAACGCGGAAAACGCATCCTGATCAGCCTCGCCGTTCCACCATTCACGCAACGTTGTGCTGTCGTGAACAGATGTTGTACAAACTGAGAGCTCCGGGTAATTGCCGTAGGGAATGTATGGTTTGGATTCGTCATTCCAATCGCGCTCCCAGCGGATAACCTTTAACGAAAGTATTTTAAGCTTTTTGAGTACGCGAGGCACACATTCGGTCTGCACACCCAAATCTTCCGCGCAGGCAATCATGGAAGAGTCTTCCGTCAAGACTGAAAGGAGTTTTTTTGCCCCGCTTTCCCATTTTTTTTCTGAAATTTCTGTCTTTTTTGACAAAAAGTTTTCCAGCTCATCACGTTCTGCGGCGGAAAGCGAGACATACTGCCTGGACTTTTTGTAATTCCAGATAAAGGAATAGGTATTCGTGTCGTACTCTTTGAATATCCGGTTGCCCAGTTCTCCGATCAGGTATGTTTTACCGGCGGGATGTATATCCAACGCCTCTATATCCGCCTGATACCTTACCGTTCTTTTGAAAAGCCAAAGTTCCTCGCCGCCTATGCGGTCAAGCGCTAGACGGAAAATCCGGTTCACATCTTCGTCAGAACCGCCGCCCTGCCGCTGTACCGCATCCCAAACCTCGTGCGTGGGGATATGAGGCTGCGTTATCCAGCTGATTCTGGTGTCGTCAAAGCCCAATTCCTGTAGTTCAGCCTTTTTTATCGGGGCGAACGGAACAAAACGGCCCATCACCGCCGATTTGTAATGTCTGCTCGTTGCCCAGATTCTAAAAAACCCCAGTACATGATCTATTCTGAATGCCTTGTAGTATTTAGCAGCCGCTTTTATACGCGCTCGCCACCAGACATAGTTATCCTCTGCCTGAGCCGCCCAGTTGTAAATCGGGAATCCCCAGTTTTGTCCATCCGGGCTGTACATATCAGGCGGCGCTCCCGCCGAGAAATTCTGATGGAAGTATTCAGGGTGCGCCCAAACGTCGCAGCTGTCCAGATTCATCAGTATGGGCAGGTCGCCTTTAAGGATTATCCCCATTTCAGCTATCGTATCGGCCGCCGCGGCGAATTGTCTGTCAAGGTTATACTGAAGCCAAACCCAGAAAAGATTTTCGGTTTTGTGCCTGGGGTCGTTCCAGAGCGCTTCTATATCCTTGCTGCTGACGGTCTGAAACGCCTTCCATTCTTTCCAGCTTTTTTCGTTGTTAGCCTCTTTCAGCCTGCGGAAGGCGGCATAGGCCTTTACCCATTCATTCTTTTGCAGCCACACACTGAGCGCGGTCTCGCGGTCAATTTTTTCTATGTTGTCCCTAAAAATATTGCGCAAAAGTTCCAGCTTTGCCCTGGCCAATTTGTAGTAGGGGAAACGCGCTTCGCGGTTAAATTTGGCGCTTATTTCGTCCAGACGTTTTTTGTACCCTGCCGCTTCGTCAAGATCCGCTATACGCAGGTATATTGGATTCAGTCCAAAGGCCGTCAACGCGCCATAGGGCGAACTTTCGTAACCCGTGTCATTTACCGGAAGAATCTGTATCAGGCCAACATCCATTTTTTTGCAAAGTTTGGCAAATTCAACAAGGTCAGGAAATTCCCCAACCCCTATACTCCCCTTTCCCCGTAAAGCGCCCACCGGAACAACCACACCGATAAGCCGCTTGTTTGTCAATGCATCCGCCATAAATCTCTCCTCGCGTTTTGTTATATGCCGATGGTAAACGGCATATCCATCTACAGCATTATATATAAAATAAGTATTATAGGCTATGTTAGACAAGGCGGATGCTCATTTCAGCAGTTTTACATTTAAAGGTACAGCCGTTTACAATGTTTGGCGCATAGTGAGCCGTCCTGTTTGTTATGCGCCGCTTTTTGCCCGGCCTTGCGTAACCATGAAAAATAGCGGCGGATTTGAAGAACGCAAGGGCAACTGAAATATCCGGTGCAGATGCCTTCCCGCAGCTTCGTAAAATTTCGTAAAGTTATAGAACAAATGCTTGAAAATTATCATCGCCTGCTATACTGCTATACTATAGAAGAAAACAGTAAAAATCATTTCTTGGAGGGAAAATATGCCGGTATACGGCGGTATACAGAAAGAAGAAACCTTAAAAGGGCTTGTCCATGATGATTATTTCTCCACATTCGGCTATGAGCCGAATATCGACAATATAGACTTTGTCATCACAGACAAGGGGACGCGGG
>JAITAE010000278.1 GCA_031284295.1 Spirochaetaceae bacterium | reverse complement strand
CGCATTCGTCAACATAGTTGACGCAATCAGTGCTACTTTAATGCGAATGTCAACGAAGTTGACACATTTGCGTAATGAAATGAGCTTGCTCCTTAGGGCAACGCTGATGCGCCAGCTATGCTGGCGAGGCCTCAAGTTAATCAGCGTTGCCCTAGGCCGAGACTCCCGCTTCTCCCGGAGGCAAGTACCGCATCCCATAACAAAACCGCTTGATCTTTTCAATGATGAAAAGCGTTGCGCGTCTTGTTTTCCTCCTGCCTATCTGTGGGAGATACTTGTCATAAAGGATTGCGGCGCGGTTCGATGAAGCTTTCCCACGTCAGGTGCTGCTACGTCTGACGTGGGAAAGCGGATGAAACCCATCGTTTACATAAATATATTCAGTATCATCAGTACTATAAATCCGGTTGCCCACGCAAGCGTAGTGGTAAACGACCAGCAGCGGACTTGTTCTTTGGTATCGCTGATTCCCATCAGGCGGTTGGTAACCCAAAAGAAACTGTCGTTAAAGTAAGAAAAGAACAGCGATCCGATACAAGCGGCAAACGCGCCCAGCATCATGTTTCCACCGGCTGCTGCGACAATCGGGGCGGTGATTCCGGCGGAGGTTACCATCGCTACTGTACCGGAACCTTGTGCAAACCGGATCAACGTTGCGATCAGGAACGGCAGCACAATAACCGGAATAGGCAGTTGGGACATTTGCGCGGCTATAAAATTTCCGATACCGCTTGTTTGCAACACTCTTCCGAGTGCGCCGCCGCCGCCGGTTACCAGAATGATAATGCCGGCTGAACGAATTCCGGTTTCCATTTTATCGAGCGCGTCTTTTCTGGTCATCTTCAACGCAAGCGTATAAATAGCGATTAAAAGACCAATACCGACCGCGATAATCGGCGTACCGAGGAAAATTAACGTTTGAAACAAGGGTCCCTCGGTTTTACCGGCCGCTTTTGAAATGGTATTGGCAAGTATCAAAATGATTGGCGCTATCAACGGCAGGAATGAAAGAAAAGCGTTTGGCGTTGTTTCAATATCTTTCAAATCGAGGATGTTTACATGCGGGAGTGTGCCCCCCCCCCCCCAATACTATCCGGACGTTCCCAGGTTTCTCCGTCTTCCGAAGGGATTTGATAAATGCGCTTGCCAAGCCACCGCGCGTATAGTATACAGACAATAGCCATCGGTATAGAAATACATATACCCAACAGGATAAAATTACCAACGTCTACCCCGAAGGTGCCTGCTACGCCGAGAGGACCGGGTGTCGGCGGAACAAGCGAGTGGGTAATTACCAGTCCGGCGGCAAGCGCGACGCCCAAGCTTACGACCGACTTTCTGGTTTGTCGGGAGAGCGCTTTCATTATTGGAGACAGGATGACAAAGCCCGAATCGCAGAAAATTGGTATAGATACCAAAAATCCGGTAATTCCCAACGCCACTTCTTCTCTGCCTTTGCCAAAAAGTTTTAGGAATGTGTGCGCCATACGCTTTGCCGCGCCCGACATTTGAAAGATTTCTCCCATCATTACGCCAAACCCGATAATAATACCGATACTACCGAGCGTTCCGCCAAAACCGGCGGAAATTGCGTCGGCAATTTTTACGGTATCGAGTCCCGCAATCAGTCCAATCGTTACCGCGCCGATAATCAGCGCAAGAAATGCGTGGACCTTTGTTTTCATGATGAGAAAAATTAAAAATAGTAAGCCAATAACTAACGCAATGATTAATTGGCTTCCCGATGCTGCTACCATATCCATAATAGCCTCCTAAAATAGTATAACGGCGCTATGAAACCTGAGATGGGTTCCCCGCATCCGCTCTATTTATACGGACACGCCGCGTTTATAGAGGTGTATCCGCAAAACAGCGATTGTATCGGGAGTGTTGTCTTTTATACAAGCGTGTTAGACATTCCCAATGTTTGCGTTGCCCGCAAAGCTTGGCGAGTATTTTGCCGCCAATAATATCGCCTCGACCATGCTGACTTCGCTTGCTATATTTTTTCCCGCGATGTCAAATGCGGTTCCGTGGTCAACGGACGTACGCAGTATCGGCATTCCGCCGGTTATAGAAATAGTACGGTCAAAATCGAGCGTCTTTGTGGCTATATGCCCCTGATCGTGATACAGCGACAGTACGCTATTGTAGACGCCTTTTAACGCCAAGTGGAACACTGAGTCCGCTCCTATAGGTCCGGCTACCATATAACCGGCTTCCTGCAATTCTTTGACTGCGGGAAACACTTCGTTGACTTCTTCGTCTCCGAATAATCCGTGTTCGCCTGAATGGGGGTTTAATCCGGCAATCGCCATAGTACCCGTGTACACGCCCAATTTTTTCAATACTGAAACCGAGCGTTTGACATAATCAACGATGCGTTCTTTTGTTACCATATCACAAGCTTTTCTCAGGGAAACGTGTCTGCTCAGAAAAAAGACGCGCAGTCCCCGTGTTTCAAACATCGTCAATGGGTCATCAACGCCGGTCAGTTTGCCAAAAATTTCCGTATGCCCGATAAACGGTACGCCGCCCGCTTTTAGAGATTCTTTATTGATTGGCGTTGTAGCGACCGCATCCGCCTTCCGCGTAAGCGCCAGTGCTATGCTTTTTTCTATATATTCATATGCGGCTTTGCCGCACATACCACTTACGATGCCTGTTTCAAAATGCGCCATATCAATGTTATCGAGCGCAATCAAATTGATATTGCCACGGACAAAGTCCCCTTCCGACGGTTCGGTTATCGCGCGAATCGTAAGCGCAGTACCGGTTATAGTCAACGCCCGTTGAATAATATTCCGGTCGCCGATAACAACGACTCTTGCCGCATTTTGCACTTCCGCACGCGCAAGCGCCTTGACTACAATTTCAGGACCAATTCCCGCAGGATCTCCAATAGGAACAACAATAACAGGGTTACTCATTCTTTCTCCTTAATTCGCAGTTGAGGTCTAATACCCCGCCGTTCTGCGGCGGTTAGAATTGGCAACGCCAACAAAAAGTGGTAGTAGATCCAACAGTTATATAATTTCCTTACAGAACGAACCTCGTAAACAATGTAACGCCTACACGACACCTTCCGCTCTACGGCGGGGAGGTTCATTTTTATCTCTTTGCACAGAGATTTTTTCTGCTAAATAACGAATGCAGGACACAATGGCGTCCGCATCTCCTACCATGCCGCCTTTGGTAACAACTTTGAGTCCGTCATGGCTACCGCCAATAATTTCCCCATAAGCGGCAAGCGGCAACACTTCGTCGAACAGCTTTAGTCCGGCGCTGTTTATACGTTTACAAACCGCTACTGTAATATCTCCGCCGCACGTGTATATTCCGTGAAAATTTTTATCAAACCTAATAATGCAGTCGACAATTTCGGCAATAGATTCGTTAATTCTCCGCGACAATGCATCGAACGAACACTGATATTTTTGCGCATACGGCTCAAACGGCACACGATATTCGGGAATAATGCCGCGCCCTATGATGCTGCAAATTGAATAGTTATCACAGTTGTTGATAATTTCGTTTGTAACACGCATGATTTCAGCGCGGCGCCGTTTGTCGTCTTCCAGAAATTCCGCAGTTTCCATATAAACATTGCACACATCCAGCGATGCGAGAAAGTAGTCAACTTGGGTACGTGCCACCTGATTCACGCTGCCGACTGCTGCAAGGATACGTGTCTGGCGCCGCGGCTCTTGCCGCTGTACCGGAACAAGGACGTGTACCAGCGCGGCAGTAAAAACGCCGGGGTCTACCGCTATAAACGGCACACTGCTTGCGACTACCGCTTCGGCAATCAAATTGATGTCTTCCTCGTTAACCGCGTCAAATAAAATGTTCCGAACACCGCTTTCCGCCAATTCGCGTATTTTTTCCACAACAAATTCCAGTCCGTACATCAAGTCGCGTATCAGAATCGAACCGAGCGGGTATTTTGACTGGGCGCTGATAATCTCCGCACAGTACGGCGTATGAACCGGATTTTTAGGATCAACGGCAACCGCAGTCTTATGGAGCGGAACACCGTTTACCAGCAGACAGCCGCCGACATTTATCCGGTTTGACGATGGAAAACAGGGGACAATCATCGCCGTCCGGTTATCGCCGAGCGCGTCAAGCAGAGCATCCGTTTCCGCGCCGAGGTTTCCGCGAAGCGTCGTGTCGATGCGTTTGGAATAGACCTTTACGCCGCCTTCACGCAAACGTTGCGCCGCGTTGAATACTTTCCGGTACGCCATCGCCGCTTCTATGCTCCGGCTGTCCGTGGGACATATAACACAATCACACTCGCTTCTTGCGTGTTCATCAAATTCGTCAATATTCATCACCGTAACGGTTTTGTAGTTATTTTTTGCCATTAGTACGCCGGCTGCATTTGCGCCGGTTAAATCATCAGCAATTACGACGCATTTCGTCATACAAGCGCTCCTTCAACACGTAATTCCGGCGTAGCCTGTTCTTTCTGTTCAAAAACAGGAAATGTCCTTATTTGTTTTTGTTCGACAAGCCGCTGTTCTTCAACGGAAAACCGGTAGTCGGTGATAACGCCGGTATAATCACTCAAGTTATCAATCTGGTACAGCGCCGTTTTGTTGAATTTTGAGTGATCGGCGGCAAGGTAGGTTGCGCTTGAATTTTCGGCAAGCCTGTTTTTCAGAAATAATTTTTCAAGCGTTGGCGTCATTACATCAAAACAATCGTTGATTGAATGAGCGCCGAAAAATGACACGTCAAAGTGCATCCGTTGCGCCATCTGTTCCGCAAAGCCGCCAACCGCGCTTCCCGTCTTTTTTTGTATGTTACCGCCTATAAAAATCAGATCAGGCTCAAAAGCAAGCAGCGAATGAATGATATACACATCGTTGGTTGCGATGGTAAGGCGGGGGATCTTTTTAATCTGTTGCGCTATTTCAAACGTAGTAGTTCCGGCATCCAAAAATACGGTCATGCGTTCTTTTACAAAACCGGCGGCTATCTCCGCAATGCTTTTTTTGACCGCTTGGTGTTCGCGGCATTTATCTTCGTAACTAATCTCCTGGCGGTTTGCGCCGGAAAACATCGCACCGCCATGACAGCGCCGTACGATGCCCCGTTGCCGGCATTTGTCCAGATCGCGGCGTATCGTCATATCGCTGACGTGCAGCTTCTGCGCGAGGTCTTCAACTTGAGCGAAACCCCGTTCTTTGAGTATCATCACAATTTTTGTCAATCGTTCTTCCGCAAGCATTGTACACCCTTGTTCAAAAATATCTGAAATTGTTTGATATTGTTTGAATATCATTTACTATATAACAAGGTTGTGCGATTGTCAACAAATTCTTTTACTTTGTCGCTAACAAGTGATAAGTTCACCCCTCTCGGATATAGTATGAGAATGAAGTATATGATGGGGGTTGATGTGCTGGACTTATTATTAAAGGAATAGGGTTGTTTGGAAACTTCAGTTTCCGCGCCAACTTCCATCAAGAAACGCAGTTTTGTAAGGCTTTTAGTCTGAAAAACCGCAAGACTGTGAGATAACCAACCGGGTTATCGAACAAGTCTAATATATGTAAAACAAAGATAATATAAACCCTAAATAATACAAAATTGCCTAGGGAGGCACTGATTATTAAAAAGGGGCGCTGTTTTCCATGCCGCTCGCGGCACATGGGGGCCTTCTTGTCGCGCCCCCCTACGGTCGCACTTCGTTGCGCCCTACCCCCAATCCGCCGCCCTATTTAATCGGTGCAACCTTAGGTTAGAGTGTTTTGGAACAGGCGCTTTTAATATAAGTTTTTAGCGCCACTGTCTCCATCCCGCGCTTGCGGTTGTCCGCCGCCCGCCTGACAAGCGCTTCCTCTTAGGATGATTAAGATGAGAAAGAACAGACTATGTTCAGGGTTAATCAGTATAGCGCTGGTCATGGGGTTCGTGTTTGCCGGATGCGCGGCAAAGCCGGCGGCCCTCTCCCCCAGTGGACTCCGGTGTCAAGGACCCAGATGGAGCATTGATGCCGTCGCAGGCCGGTGGTTTAAATTTTACGGACGGTTTGGCATACTGAAAGCATGAATCAGAGGTTTGATACGGCGAACGCGCGGCGTTCTTTGGCCGGTGATCGCTTATGAAAGTTGTGGTGATAGGCGCCCAGTGGGGCGATGAGGGTAAGGGCAAAATTGTCGATTACCTTGCGGACGGCGCAGATATAATCGTGCGGTTTTCAGGCGGCGCGAACGCGGGGCATACTATCGTTACCGGTGATGAAAAGTACGCGCTTCACCTGATTCCGTCCGGCGTGCTCTACAATGACAAGACTGTCATTTTGGGCGCGGGTATGGTGATAGACCCGAAGGCGCTCTTTAGTGAGATTGAAATGCTGAAAAGCCGGGGAATTGAGACTGAGGGGCGGCTTTTTGTTTCCGACCGGGCGCACATAGTGCTGCCCAGCTACATCGAAATCGACAGGGAACGTGACGCGGGGCGTGTAAATCCGATAGGGACGACGGGGCGCGGTATAGGCGTCACTTATTCGATGAAAAGTGCCCGCGACGGCATCCGCGTAGCGGACCTCAACTGGAGCGAAAAGCTGGCGGAGCTTCCCCAGGGTGACCGTAATTTTCTTGAACGGTACGGTGAACGGCTTTCCGCGATGGCAATAGACCTTTCCGCGCATATCACTCGTTATAAAGACGCAAAAGTCCTGTTTGAAGGGGCGCAGGGGGCGCTTCTGGACCTTGATTTGGGCACGTATCCCTACGTTTCAAGCGGTATGTCCTGTGCCGCCGGCGCGGCGGTGGGCGGCTGTGTCGGGCCTCGTTCCATCGACAAAGTGCTTGGCGTGTTCAAGGCCTATTCCACGCGGGTAGGCAACGGCCCGTTTCCCAGCGAATTCAGCGTAACGGACGCTGCGGAGGACGGACTTTGCCGTTTCATACGCGAAACGGGCCGCGAGTACGGGGTAACAACGGGCCGTCCGCGCCGTTGCGGCTATCTGGACCTTGTCGCGCTGCGCTACGCCTGCCGTACAAACTCGATAGACTCGCTCGTGATGACCCACGTTGACGTGTACGACTCGCTGGATGAGATAAAGGCCTGCGTCGCTTACGACATTGGAGGCCGCCAGGCGGAAGACTTTCCCGCGTCAATTGAAGCTCTTAATGGGGCACATCCCGTGTTGAAATCGTTTAAGGGCTGGGAAACAGATATTTCGGGAAAGGCCGGCAACGAAGGAGAAGCCGCCTCTTTCGGCGGGCTGCCGAAAGAGGCGCGTGACTACATAGCCTTTATAGAGGACTACTGTGAAACGCCCGTCAGCATAGTGTCCATCGGCTACGAACGCAGACGCACCATAGAGAGGGCGCCGGTTTGGTAAGTACCGTCTCGCGGCTAACCGGGCGGACAGGCTTATGCGCCTGAAGGCCCTCGCAGCGATGAGCGGCGGCGTGGATAGCTCGGTAGCGGCCTTTTTGATGAAGCAGGCGGGCTGGGACTGTATCGGCGCGACGATGAAACTTTTTGACGGCGAGGATGAGGGGCTTTCCGCGGGCAAAACTAAAAAGTCATGCTGTTCGCTGGACGACGTGAATGACGCGCGGGATGTCGCCTACCGGCTCAATATACCGCACTATGTGCTGAACCTGAAAGACGATTTCCGCAAAAACGTTATTGAGCGTTTTATAAAAATATACGAATCGGGCGGCACCCCTAATCCGTGTATAGACTGCAACCGCTTCATTAAATTCAACAGTCTGTTATTCCGCGCTCACCAACTGGAGTACGACTGTCTTGTTACGGGGCATTACGCGCGGATAGAAAAATCCGGCGATAGATTCCTATTGAAAAAATCAGCCGATGAAAGAAAGGATCAGAGCTATGTTTTGTACGCGATGACCCAGGAACAGTTAAGAAGCGCCGCGTTTCCGCTGGGCGCGATGCGGAAAGAAGATGTCCGTCAGATAGCCGCTGAACAGGGTTTCATAAACGCGGCAAAACAGGATAGCCAGGATATATGTTTTGTGCCGGACGGAGACTACGGCGCGTTCATGGAAAGGTACTCAGGCAAGATGTATCCCGCGGGCAATATTATAGACAGCGCCGGGAATATCCTGGGGCGGCACGGGGGCTTTGTACGTTATACGATAGGTCAGCGCAGGGGACTGGGCATTTCATCGGCAAGCCCTCTGTATGTTTCGGCAAAATCGAAAAAAGATAATACCGTAACGCTTGGCCCGGAAACGGAATTGTACTCAAAAGTGCTGACCGCCTGCGGCGTCAATTTGATAGCGTGCGGGAGTCTTGAAAGGCCGGCGCGCGTAAGCGTGAAGACGCGGTATATGCAGCTTGAGCAGCCCGCCCTTGTCGAACAGACGGGGGCGGACCTGATACGGATAGAGTTTGACGAACCGCAGCGGGCCGTAACGCCGGGCCAGGCCGCCGTCCTTTACGACGGCGGCTATGTCGTGGGCGGCGGCACAATCCGGGATGTGGATGTGGGGCCAGCGGGCCGGCACGATTAAACTTGTTGTTTCAGTTTTGAAATTTGGACCGCCCGGCGCCGGCGTTGCGCGCCGTACCGGGCTTTGCGGGGCTACGCTATCGCGCCCCTCCAATCCCTTGCGCGGAGCTTCATCCCCAGAACGGATTCTCCGCACGGGAATTCCGGCATTTACCATCATGACAATAGTTTATGTCATAACAATAGTTTATTAAGGAGGAATGAAATGTCCATAGAAGCTGTAAAAGAATACCTTGCGCGCTGGAAGCGGGACGGGGATATTATTGAACTGCCGCGGTCAACCGCGACTGTGGCGGAGGCGGCGCGGAGCCTCGGCGTGGAAGGAGCGCGTATCGCAAAGAGTATTTCGCTGAAAAAAGGCGGCGGCGCAATTGTCGTGGTAACGGCGGGCGACACAAAGATAGACAACCGCAAGTTCAAGGAATACTTCGGCGTAAAGGCCTCAATGTTAAGCCCGGACGAGGCCCTGCGCTTTACGGGGCACGCCGTAGGCGGCGTCTGCCCTTTCGCCCTGCCGGACGGGGTGGACGTGTACCTTGACGTAAGCATGAAACGTTTTTCAAGCGTTTTTCCCGCCTGCGGCAGCGGAAATTCCGCGATAGAACTCGGCATGGACGAGTTAAACGAGTATTCAAACAGCCGCGCGTGGGTGGATGTCTGTAAAGAAATTTCACAGGATTAGGCCCCGCGCGGGCTGCGGATTGAGTGGTGACGCAGAGAATAAAGGCAGGTATGCAGCGCGGGGGGCGGCCTGTTCCCGCTCCACAAAACAGTGTGCCGCGGGCGCGCTTGCTTATGTTGTTTTGCCTGCCGCCATCTCGCAAGGATTATATGGCGTTTATGCCACGAATTTGAGCTAAACTTGACCGGCAGAACCCGCTGATTAAGGAAAGCGCTCCCGGCAAGCCAACAGAATGTACGGTTTTTTGTCCTTGCGGGTTGCGCGGTACGGAAGTCCCATTCATGGCGGCAAAGCCTTCAGGCATAGGCAAAAGTTCCCGGCGTGCCGGCAAAAATTTCCTGGCGTCAGGTAAAAATTTCCTGGCGTCAGGCAAAAGTTCCCTTCCTATAGGCAAAAGTTCCCTATCGTTAGGCAAAAGTTCCCTTCCTATAGGCAAAAGTTCCCTTCCGTTAGGGAAAAGTTCCCTTCCTATAGGCAAAAATTTCCTGGCGTCAGGTAAAAATTTCCTGGCGTCAGGTAAAAGTTCCCGGAGCGCCGGGTACATATTCCTTTACAAAAATAGAAAGAAGGGGCATAATTTATACCGGTATGAACGGCGGCATTTATGCCGGCGTATCCGTTTAAATCGCCGCTGAAAGCGGCTAAAAGAGGAGCTGTATTATGAACAAAGACGTATTTTCAACCGGAGAGGCGGAATACCTCTCCTTCGCCACGGCCTTCAACGCCGCCCTGGTAAAGTACGCGGAACTGCTGGGCATCCCCCAGACGCTGGTGGGCGCCAACACCGCGAAGCTGGCGGCCTATACCTCGGCTTACCACGCGGCGGAAGCGCCCAACGCGGGCAAGCTGGACCGGGAGGACCGCAAGGAGAAGCGGGAAGACTTGACGGCGAACATCCGCAAGATCAAGCGGGCCTACCTGGACGCCGACCCGCTGGACGCGGTAACGCCGGAAATCCTGTTGGAGTTCGGCCTCACCTCCGGGGACCCCACCCGCACCGATGTGCCGGACCCCACGGAGATCGTTCCCTTCACGCTTGAAAACGGCGGATACCTGCAAATCGTCGTGAAGCACCCGCGCCGTCCGGAGCGTTACAACGGCGCGGTGGCCCGCTACAAGGTGGGCGGCCCCC
>JAITAE010000229.1 GCA_031284295.1 Spirochaetaceae bacterium | reverse complement strand
CCGCGTATTCCAGGGCGGCGCACAGCCCGGCGGCAAAAAGCATAATTTTCTTTGATAAACCCATAAAACCATACGCTCCGTTTTTCTTGCGGGTATTGAGGTATTATCGGCATTTTTTGCTCGAATTTTGACCCCCAGGCGGCTAGTATCACGACACGATTACACTTGTAGATTTAAGTTTTGGTATATGGGCGCATCGCCGCTACGCGGCGACCGGGCTATCCGCTATAATAACGCCGCATGGCGCTGCCGCGCCGGGCGACATTATTCCGCTTCTATCCCTTGCGCGGAGCTTCGTGTTCTGAACAGGCCGCTGTTTTGGATAAGTTTTTAGCGCCCTACGCTCAATACCCGCTTATCTGTTGTGTGGAGTTTGCGCTAAACGCAAACTCCCAAAATAACCGCGCAAGCGGTTTTTACGCTTACCCCCCCCCCCCCCCCAATCCGCCGCCGCTGATGCCGCCGCACGCCCGGCCAAACAACGGCATGGGGTTTGCGTAGCAAACTCAAAACAAAACCGCGCAACGGTTATTCAGCAACCTTGCGGCGGCCTTACTGTTCACTTTTTGCAAGGGCGGAACGCAGCTGCCGCACGGGGTCGCCGCCTTTTCGGGTTATGGTTTTTGCCGCCGATATAAATGCATAAAGGCTGCCGCCTGATTCTTCGTATAGTTCCCTCAGCTTGCTGCCGCCGGAATAGTAAAGGCGGTACAATTCCAGATATGCGTTATTAATCTCTATTTCGGAAAAGCCCCGGTAATTTCCGGAGTGAAAGCGGGTCTCGTATTCCGCCGCAAAACGATCCTGGGCGGCGGCAATGATTTTTTGTTTCTGTTCAAGTTTTTGTTCTCTAGGAATTTCACTTTTGTAAACAGTGTCAAGCTCATCTATCAATCCCTGTATAAAAGCAATATAGGCGGCGTTATCGGCTTCGGAATACAGCACACTTTCCAACCGCGCCCCTGAATCGCCGTACCTATCTTTTATGTAGAGCCTGGCCCCCTCACTGCCGATGAATTCCGCCAACTCTTCATTAAACTGCATATTATCTTTTATAAAAATTGTGGCGTGTACCAATTCGTGTATCAAAATATCCGCCATACGATCCGGCGTATAGTCGCGCATGAATGAATACAAAGGGTCGGAGAACCAGCCCAATGTACTGAAAGCGTCAACCGGACGTATCCAGACATCCAAATCTTTCTTTTTTAGTTTGGCCGCCTCCCTGCGTGCGTCATCCACGTTAAAAAAACCTTTGTACGGAACATTCCCTACAACCGGGAAGCGCCATTCATGCCGCTTAAAAGAATCTTTTGCGGACGCTGAGACTATTGCCGCCAAATAATCACGGTTTATATCAACATACTTTGTATAATTCTTTGTTTCGCTAAGCCCAAGGTCGTCAACGGCAAAGCGGCGTATGTCATTCACCAATTCGACAAACTGTATGTTTTCTTCCGCTGCGTCAGGCCCGTCCGCCAATGTTTCAAGCGGTACGGCCTGGCCAAGGTATCCGAGCATGACGGCGCCCTGTTTTAACGTGTAGCAGCCCGAACAAATCAGCGAAAATCCCAGCAAAAACAAAACGGCCAGCAGCACAGGAAATAAATACAGAGCCGCGTTGCCAAAATACTTCATACGTTTATATACTTCACAACAATCACTTCGCAATGGTAAATGCCCCCACCCCCTATCTTGCGATTAAGGGGGGGGGGGGGGCATAATGGCCGTCGATGTCAGGTACGAGAGAAGGCCGCCCTTACTCCCCGTATGCTACAAACAGAAAAACTGGACGGATTCCCGCAAAGCTTCGGGGGTAAAAGGCTTTGTGATATAGCCTTTTGCGCCGTTTTTTATCGCGGTTTTGACTATTTTATCATCTTTGCTCGAAGTGATAAAAACGACTGGAATGTTTTTGTATGTTTCACTTTTTTGCAGTTTTTCAAGGAAACCAAGCCCCGACATACCCGGCATTTCTACATCAAGAAGAATAAGGTCGACAGGGGTGCTTTCCAACACTTCCTGGGCTGAAGCCGCGTTCACCGCGAGCCGCACATCATAAACATCCTGTAGTATTGAGTTGATGCATTGCAGCACTTCCGGCATATCATCAACAGCCAATACAATATTCTTTTCCATAACAACTCCTCATCAATAGCTAAAAGTTAAATAACGCCGGTTCGATGTAGTACCAAAAGCCCGCGAATGAACGCTGATTTTCACAAATTATTCGGATAAATCAGTATTGATCGCGTAATCGCGGATCAAAGTCAGGCGGACTTTTTCCATCTGTCGAACTCACGTTAAATAGTGCTTTTCATATAAGTCTCTGATTATAATATTCCAATAATAATCCATATAGAACCAGGAAACCGCCTCTTCCCAGTCGCGGAGCAGGCTGCCGCTGTCCCTGAACTGTTGTAGATGTTCAGGAAAAAGTTCACGTGTATATGCGGTATTCCATTTGATGCCTTCGCCATAGGAATACTCGGCGTTTCCGTTTTGCGCCGCGTTCAGTTCATCATAGCGGGGCGGGCGCAGTTTCTTACTGACGGTTTCCGGCAGCAGGATGGGCCGCCAGTAATTTTCAAAATCATGCTGAGTCGCGAGAGTCGCCGGCGGGAACCACTCCCGCATCCATTCGGTAACAAGTTGTATCCGCCCTTCACGGCCGCGGAGTTCGGCAAGCGCACGGTCGCCGTAGAGGCGTCTGTCGTATCGTTTTATGCCGCCTTGTTTGACTTCGGTGAGGTTTACAGGAGCTTGAAGTGAAAATTCTGCTTGTACGCCGGGCGTGACAATAAGACCCATACCTGAAGCGTCAATATCGCCTTCCAGCCAGCCGCCTGAGTTGCTGAACAAAAAATGCGCGCGGGTAACAAAAAAAAGACCTGTTTCGTCCGGCTCTGTACCATAGAATTGTATAAAAGGCAGTTTGTTCAGCGAAAATACGCATTGTCTGCCGCCGTCTTTCAGGGAAACCAGCCGGAAAGATACGGTTTTATCGGTGGATTTGTATGTTTTTATCGTTTTTTCGGCAAAAGCCGACCCGTCAACGACTCGCCCCGCACCGTTCACAAGTCCCGAAATACTCCGGCAGGAGCTTGCGAGCAGAATAAACACAAAAAGCAGCGGTAAATAATTTGATGCCCTCATTTAACCAACACTAAATTAATATTACAAAAAAACGGCTTTAACTTCCAGTGGCCGCGAATCGCCGTTTGACTCAGGAACATCTCCGCTTATAATCACCGCACGCTGTTTAAATATTCTATCACGGCAAGGGCCTGCGTAGCGCCCGATATGGGAACGCGGGCGGCGTCATTTACACAGGCTGCGGCGTCCGCGAGCATACCGGCAAAATAATTGGTCGGCCCCTCGAAACCGGAGCGGATTTTTGACAGGGAACGGAAGCCCTCAGCGTATGTTGCCGGCGCGCTCCCGTAAACCTCAAATACGCCGTTTCCTATTCGCAGCCTGCCCGACGCGCACGAAACTTCTATCTCGAAGACAAGGTGGTCGCGGCCTGCCCCAATTTCTATGCAAAAGGGTATGGCGCCGCCACCTCGGGCCATACCGTATAGAAAGGCCGTTCCGGATTTTGACGACAGCGGCGGGCCTAGACGCTTCTCGTGCCGCAAAAAAACATCACAAATGAACATTATCGCGTCGACAAGGTGGGTTCCATCATGCCAGAGAACATCCATAAGCCGCCTGTTTTTGCCCATATACAGGCTTGCCTTGATAGAAAGTATCTCGCCAAGTGTTTTTTGGGACAAAATTGATCGCGCCTCGTTGTAATCCGCGGCATAGCGGCGCTCATGATTCGTGATCACACGGGTTTTTGGCGGGATCGCCGCGATTTTGCGGGCTGAGACCAGGCTGCCGGCGAGCGGTTTTTCGCAAATTATGACGGGGACACTCTTTTTCACGGCAAGCCGGCAGTAAAAAAGATGGCTGTCGGGGTGAGTCGCTACACAAAGTATTTTGCAAGGATGTCTGTCCAGCATCTCGTCGGCGTTTTCGTAAACGGGAACCTTCCAGCGTTTCGTAAAGAGCCGCCGCCTTTCGCCTGACGTATCCGCGCCGGAAATCAACCGGCAGTACGGATTGGCGTTCACCGCCCCGGCATGTGTGCAGGGCTTTTCGCGTAGCGCATCATCTTCCAGAAGACTCGCGATGCGTCCAAGCCCGACAATAGCTACCGGAATCCCTTCAGGCATGACCTTACTGTTTTCCGCCGTTTTCGTACCATTCGCGGATATGTTTATAGGCGTCGTTTATTTTGACCGTTTTTGCCGTAGCTTTTTTCATGTTACCCTCGTGAGAGGTGTGGCGGTCCGGGTGATGTATTTTCAGGAGACGTTTGTAGGCGGACTTGCACTGTTCAATGCCGGCGCCGAATTCCAGCCCCAATTCCTTGAAATCCGGCCTGAGCCTTTCCGGAACCGCCGGTTTTTTTTGTGGAGACGTGTGAACGTCATTCCAATCCGCCGGGTTTCCACCGCCTGAGGAAGTATGCCTGCCATTCAAAAATCCTTCAAGGTCTTCAAATGCCCGGTCAAGATCCGGATCGCCCGAAAAACGTCTGTCGTGGCCGCCGCTTGCCTCATTCCAGTCATCGCCATCATTCAGATAGCTCCGTAATACGCCGCCCAAACGATCAAAAAATCCCACAGCGTCTATATACCACAAAAGTCAAAACGATTCAAGAGACAGTACCTGCGGTTTTACATTTATAAAGATTTTCCATGTAATTTGGGCGCGTGAATCAAACCCGCGAAACGAGTTTCGGCAACTATAAACCGGTAAATGTAAAACTTCCGCACCCCGCCGCCATGAGGAGGCAGTGACTCTTTTATATATAAACAGTACATAATAATTCGTTCTATAATAAAAATATAATGTGTTCGTCTCAGGACTTGAAATTTCGAAACTGATTCTAATTCAAGAGTAATAAGGAAGTTGCTATGAAAATAGGAAACAAACTCATTGTAATGATTATTACGGTTGCTTTTACGGGAATCGGTGTCCTACTTGGAACTGTTTTGAACAGCTCCCAAAAACAAATTTCCACATTGACCAACAGTGAATTGAAGAATTTGGCGGATAACGAAGCCGGTCAACTCGGATTATGGCTGGAATCTTCTTTCGGCATTGCCAGATCGCTTGCGCAGTCAATGGACGCCTATGATGAAATAGCGCCTGATCAGCGGCGCTTTTTTTATAATACGCTGCTCAAAGAATTGACTGAGGCAAACCCTGAAATATCCGCCGCCTGGACTTGTTGGAATCCAAACGCCCTGGACGGTCTTGACGCCCGATACGCCAATACCCCGGGGACGGACGGGACCGGCAGATTCATTTCCTATTGGTCCCATACTGCTGGTGGCGTCAAGTTAAGCCCGCTGGTGGATTATATGGTCAGTGGTTCAGGAGATTTTTTTCTCATTCCCATGCGGACCGGAAACGAAACCGTGGTGGAACCTTATTTTTATAATATTAACGGGACCGATGTGCTGATTACTTCGCTTGCTGTCCCGGTGAAAAAAAACGGTCAGACCATAGGGGTTGCCGGCGTGGATATAGCGCTGTCCAGGATTCAGGCTAACGTAGAAGCTATCAATCCCTATAAAGGCAGCGTTGCCGCGGTTTTTAGCAACGGCGCTATTGTGGCGGGTTTTTACGATCCTTCCCAGCTTGGAAGGCCAATGAGTGTTGCCTATGCCGGTATGGCGGGCAGCTATTTATCTGATTTTACAAACGCAATAAAAGCAGGCTCCGACTTTCGATTTTCAAATATTGTAAATTCCGGCGGCAAGAAGGTCCGGTATGAAATCCTTTCCGTCCCACTTTACATAGGGAAGACCGCCACACCATGGTCTCTGTCGATAGGGGTACCTCAGAATGTTATAAACGCACCGGTGATCAGGATGCTCAGCTTGAGCCTTATCATAAGCGCGATAATAATTCTAGCGATAGTCGTCGCGGCCTTTCTGATCGCCCGGTCCATCAGCAGTCCCCTCAAATATATGACAAAGATATTTACCGGCATCGGGGAAGGGGATTTTACCCAAAAGTTGGATATACATCGTAAAGATGAAATAGGGGATATGGCCGGAGTCTTTAACGGAACGCTGGAAAAGATTAAGAGCCTTATACTCACCATTAAAAACCAAAGCGTCGCGCTTTTTGATATTGGAAATGAACTCGCCGGCAACATGACCGAAACTGCGGCGGCGATCAGCGAAATCACCGCTAATATACAGAGTATCAAGAGCCGGGTTATAAACCAGGCCGCGTCGGTAACAGAAACCAACGCAGCGATGAAACAAATCACCGTTAATATCGAAAAATTGAACGGTCACGTGGATCGTCAGAGCGAAAGCGTTGCCCGGTCTTCATCGGCTATCGAGGAGATGCTCGCCAATATCCAGTCTGTTTCCCAGACGCTGGGCAAAAACTCCGAAAATGTCAAGGAATTGATGAATGCTTCCGAAGTTGGCCGGGTGGGCCTCCAGGAAGTGGCCTCTGATATTCAGGAAATCGCCCGTGAATCGGAAGGTCTCATGGAGATCAACGCTGTGATGGAAAATATAGCCAGCCAGACAAACCTTCTATCCATGAACGCCGCCATAGAAGCCGCCCACGCTGGGGAGGCCGGGAAGGGTTTTGCGGTGGTGGCCGATGAAATACGGAAATTAGCCGAAAATTCAGGGGAACAGTCCAATACCATTTCCACCGTTCTAAAAAAGATCAAAGGTTCGATGGACAATATAACCAAGTCTACCGGCAGCGTCCTGAACAAGTTTGAAGCCATAGGCGGAGGGGTTAAGGTTGTTTCGGACCAGGAGGAAAACATCCGCAACGCGATGGAGGAACAGAGCGCCGGCAGAAAACAGATCACGGAGGCTGTCAGCCTGTTGAATGAAGTTACCCGCCTGGTTAAGAACGGTTCGGCGCAGATGCTTGAGGGCAGCGTGTAGGTAATCCGGGAGAGTGAGAATCTGGAAATGGCGACACAGGATATAACCAACGGTATGAACGAGATGGCTGCCGGAGCGGATCAAATCAATGTGGCGGTGAACCGGGTTAACGCTATCAGTGGTGAAAACAAGGAAAGTATTAACATACTGGTTGCGGAAGTATCAAAGTTTAAGGTTGAATGAGCCCCCGCACGGCAAGTGCGCAAAATTTGCCGCGCGGTATCTTTAACCTTCAAGCTTTTTTCGCAATGGGGTCTGCGTAGCAGACCCCACATTGATGAATTTCTTTATCCGATCGAGCCCCCGTAGGAGGCTCCTGAGCAATGGGGTCTAATACTACGCTATTCGGGCGGAGAGGTTCATTTGAATTTAAATTAACTGAAAATGGAACAGGATTATTATTGGATAAAAACAGCGGGGAGAAAGATGAAACAAACGCGAGGTATTGGTGTTTTATAAAAGAGGTGCGCCGCGGCGTGATAGATGATTTAACGGCGAAAAGAGGGCGGCAGGGGCGCTTGACTGACAAGCCTGTGGCGGGCTTCGGGACAGGCCTGTCTGTCAGTCAAGCGCCCTTATCGTCC
>JAITAE010000160.1 GCA_031284295.1 Spirochaetaceae bacterium | reverse complement strand
CTGATGGAAGCGCAAAAGATGGACATACTCACTCTGGAAAAGAACGAGATTTCCGCCGCTGACTTCCAAAAGTTTCATGTGGACAACATGAATGTTATAGCCGTGCTGTACCAGTCAGGCTACCTCACGATAAAAAGTTATGACAGCGATTCTGGTGTGTATTCGCTGGAGTATCCGAATGAAGAGATACGCTCCGCGTTTGCTAAATCCCTGCTGGACTATTTTTGCGGCACGCCGGGAGATGAATTCTCGCAAAACACGGTAGCCAAGGCCCTAGCGCACGGTGATGTGGACAAGGCGATGAACGGCCTGCGAGCCATATTCGCGTCGATCCCTTACGGGATACATTTGAAAGACGAAAAGTATTACCACACGATAACGCATCTGGTATTCAGAATGCTGGGCCTGTTCTGTCTGTCCGAAGTGCAGACCGCTGACGGGAGGATAGACATGTTTGTCGAGACTAGGAAGTACGTGTACTGCTTTGAGTTCAAGTTGAACGGGAGCGCTGAGGAAGCGCTTGCCCAGATAGACGGCAAGGATTACCTGCTGCCCTGGAGCGGCAGCGGCAAGCAGGTGTTCAAGGTGGGAGTGAGTTTTGACTACGAGACGCGGAACATAAAAGAGTGGCGCGTGGGGTAACCTGCTGATTGCGGTCCGCGAATTAAACGAATTAACGCGAATAACTAGGGACGCACTGATTTATGCGAGTGCGCATTCGTCAACGTAGTTGACGCAATCGGTGCTACTTTAATGCGAATGTCAACTTTGTTGACACATTTGCGCAATGAAATGAGCTTGCTCCTTAGGGCAATACTGATTAGCGTCAAGTTAATCAGCGTTGCCCTATCCGTCCCCAAAAAATCTAAAACTGTAAACCAAATTCCGCGCAGCCGCCCATAGCTTCATGCCCGCGCCGGCTTCGGGTTATGTGTCTATAAATTATCGCAAAAAATAAATTTGTGCCAAAAGTTTTTTGTGTGTCGCCGGTGGCCTGCTGGCGGGGCGGCCATCCGTCTTTCAAATACATTGGTGGATTCGGTGTGTCCCTGAAATTTGCCAGGCCCATCTTGATTCGGCAACGGGAGGCATGAGGCTTTTTGGGTCGGGCAAGACGTCATAATGACCGGGCTGCTAACGCCAGGGAGTCCAGCGGACTTCGTAACGGAGGGGCTGATCCAGCACCAGTAAATCTGTCAGTGGTATCATGAATTCGGCGTAACTGCCCCTTCGGTTTCCACCGCTTACGCTCTCGACAGGGCCGGGAAAACCGGCTTTCAGGGAAATCCGTGCGCGCATTATCTCGTCCGCGATGGACTTGCCGTAAACGGAAGCCACAAGTTCAAGGTAAGCGGCCCTGTCAATGATTTCTCCCGTCGCAATCGGCGCCATCAGCGCCGATAGGTAATCCACCAGATCAGGCGAAATGAGCAGCAACAATTCCTGCCCGGTATCCATGTTAATGTTGATCGTTAAAGTTCCGCCGGTGGCGGACTGTTCCCACACGATGGCTGAAAATTTTTTCCCGCCGCCTTTGGATGCAACGGTATCGGCGGCTCGGGTCAGGAACTGCGTAATACTTGCCACAACGATGCCGCCTTCAATACCGTCCTCGCCGGTGTTGCGCAACGTTGAGCTTTCGATACCGGATATGGCCGCAAAATTCCGGTTCAGCAAGGCCGCGTCAAAGACCGGCCCTCCACCTGAGTTTGCCGCAAGCCCCTTTAACAAACGGCTTGCGCCGGGAAACAGGGTGCTTTTCAACGTGAATTCCGTACGGCCATCGCTGTGGAACTCACCGTCCAGGCGGGCGCCGCAGGATACGCAGGACAGAAAAATGACCAGCGTAAAAAGAGCCGTCCGGACAGGAGCGGGGACGGCGGAATAAAAGCGTTCAGGCATTTTGGCTAAACCTCAGCGCAACACGGGATGCATAAGGCCGCCGGCAGAGCGCCGAGAGCGCGGCGACTCCTCGTTTGGGGCGGCGGCCTTATTTTTTGAGTGGAGAGTAAACCGCATCGGGAGACCAGCGGCCGCTTCTTTCCTCACCGTTCAGGCTCGGTATATCTAGGACCGTACCCGGCTCAATAAGATCGGGATTTTTGGGATTCGGAATTCTGTCTTTATTCGCCTGGTAGAGCAGGGGCCAGCGGTGCGGGTCACCATAGACCCACGAATGTCCTGCTATATTCCAAAAACAATCGCCGTACTTGTCCCAGGCCCTCACCGTGTACTGCGCGGGTAGCGGCGTACTCTTATCCGGTTTTTCACCGTCCTCAACCGGCAGTACATCCTGCCGCGCCGGAATTTTTTCCGGCAACGCGACTTTTTCCACCGTGACGTGGGCCGCGTCCGATATTTTGGCAATGACTGCATCTTTGGGCGGCACGGTAAAGCCGGCCAATGTTTTAATAACTTTGTCGGCGTTATCTATCGTGTCGTCCCACTTGCTGGCGTCCTTTGCGATTAGGCCAAGGTTGTAGTACGTTTTTGCGTCATAGAATTCGACGGGGAAATAATGTTTAGCATCGGCGGAATCGGCCCAAACCAAGCGCTGCAACGCATCGTTCATCCTACTGTTGGCTATATGTATCTTTACCTGTTGCCCGACATAATAATCCGACGCTGCCGCCGACTTTACCGCATTTTCAGCATACGCCGCCGCCGCATCGTAATCACCGGCCTCAAATGTCTGCCTCGCAAGCGCCTGTAAACGTAAACTTTCCGTCAAATAACTGTTGTTTCTGATATTACTGAGCGCCCCGCCGGACTCCGCCGTTACCGCGCCAAAAGCAAAAACACAAATCTGTATCAAAACAAACATTAACGGCAGGCGTTTAGCGCCCGCGCCCACTATAATTTTCATAGAATCTCTCCATTTTCACCGGCTTCGAGTTGTTTTACAGCCTCTTCCACGATTTTTTCACTTTTATCGATTTTTTCTTCAGCATTTTTTAACGCAAGTTCAGCCTTTACCCTTTTTTCGGTAGCGGTATTTATCGTTTCCATGAAAACCGGTATGGATTCCTGATAAAACCCCGCCGCAGCCTCGTAATCTTTACCGTGCATCGCAATGTTACCCTTGTTGTACAGGTCCGCGGCAAAATTATATTTATCTTTTACCGCGGCGTCGGCCTTTAAATTAAGCGCCTGCTGCCGCATAGCGCCGGACGTAGATTGCAAAGGTTCCGCTTTTGCCAGCCACGCATCGTTTATGATGGACGTAAAACCGTCCAGCGCGGAATGCGCCACGGCCAGGGCAGCCTCGTCAACATTTTCAAGACCTGTTTCATAGCTGTTTGTAGCGGTATTCAGCGCGGCATCGGCCTGATCGAAACGATCCGCATAATCATCGTTAAACCGGGCATTCATTATCTCCTGGCGCTTTGCCCGCGCCGCAGTCAAAGTTTCAGCAAGTTCCTGATACATCGCCTGTTTTTGGGTTAAAAGCGCGTCGTCCGCCATTTCGGTAACTTCGGTAACTTCCGGCGTTTCCTCAATAGTTTCAGTTTCTTCAACGATGACGGGCTCTTCTTTCGTCTCCGGCTCGGTAACTATTTCTTCAGGCGGGGCCGCTTCGCTCTGAATCTGTTCGCTCTGAACAGGATCCACATTTTTTGGGACGCTTTTGCAGGAAGCGGCCAACACAATCAACAGCATCAAGCAAATTCGTCTAAAACTTATCTTGTTCAAAATAAACTCCTATTACATATATTATCGGACAGTTTGACATTACACTTGACAGATCTGCGGTCCGCCGGAACGAAGCCCCGCCGCCGCGTCAGATCCGCCTTCCTTAGCGGCGGAGGATTTTTCTATAAAGATCCGATACCTCGCCCTTTTTAAGGGCAAGGCGCCGCATTAAGCTTTATGCCCGCTTCCTTTTAGTTGTTTTGGGGTTCACAGCGCTCCGGTTTACCCCGCAGGCACTTTCCCATGCACTCTATTCGGAAAGGATACGAAGAATTTCTTCGGGAGCGGCGGCCTTTAGCATTTCGGCACGTTTTTCGTGGCTTTTGAAGAGTAGGCTAATCTCGGCAAGAAATTGCAGGTGAGGGCCTGTTTTTTCGAGCGGAGAAATGGTCATAATGAATATACGACAAGGTTCGCCATCAAGCGCCTCAAAGTTGATGGGATTATCGGAAATACCAATACAGGCCACAAGATCGCCGACAGCATTCGTTTTGCCGTGAGGGATGGCGATCCCGTGTTTCATGCCGGTAGACATCTTACCCTCGCGTTCCATGACCGCCGCGAGCGCCGCCTCTTTATCCTTTACCTTACCGGCCGCAACCAGCAAATCAAGCAACTCATTAATGATCTCCTGCTTGTTGCCGCCCTTCAAATGAAGACAGATAGTATCTTTTGTTAAAGTAGTATTTAAACCCATATTTTTTAGTCTAAGGTGATTCATCGCAAGAGTCAAGGGAGATTCGTCGCCGCCGCCAGTAGGCTGTTGA
>JAITAE010000103.1 GCA_031284295.1 Spirochaetaceae bacterium | reverse complement strand
CCGGGAGCGTTGCTCAACAGCCTGCAAACGTGGCTTATGGGAGTGAACAAAGCAAGCGGGCGGACGATAAATATCGATGGGAAAACGATTCGCGGCTCAGCCTGCCAAGGGCGGAATGGGGCGCATATAGTCAGTGCGTGGGTAAGTGCCCAGAATATGGTGCTTGGACAGGTGAAGGTCGGGGAAAAGAGCAACGAGATTACCGCCATACCGGAACTGTTAGACAGTCTGGATGTGAAAGGGGACAGGATAACGATAGACGCGAAGGAGTGTCAGACGGACATAGCGGCGAAGATACGGGAAAAAGGGGCGAACTACGTGCTGTCTGTGAAAGAAAACCAGCCGACGCTGTACCGGGAGACAACTGAGTATTTCGATTGTGTTGAGCAGGACTGGGGGCGGAATCCGCCTACGGATGTGTGGAGGAGCGGGCTTGAGAAAGACCACGGGCGGCGGGAGAGCCGGGAAGTGCTGACGGAGGAGGACATAGGCTGGCTGAACGGGAAAGAGAAGTGGAAGGACATCAGGACTATTATATTGTACCGGCGCCGTTGTGTGGAAAACGGGAAAACCACGGTTGACAAACGCTATTACATTAGCAATCGGGCGTTGGATGCGGAAGAAGCGGCACACATCATTCTGGGGCACCGGTCAATCGAGAACAGACTGCACCGGTTTCCGGACGTATGTTTTGGGGAAGACGGGTGCCGGGCACGGACGAACCATGCGGCGGAAAATCTGAATTTGATGAGAAAAGCGGCTCTGCACCTCCCGCGAAAGACCGCCGTGGCTGAAAAACGATTCAGCGTCCAGAGGAAAACGTTCCGGGCCACCTTCAGCGACGATTTCCTTTACCATGCACTGTTCGGTTAAGTTAAATGACGTTGCCCTGTGTTTATCTATACCCCATGCCTGTATCTTTACCTGAAGCGCCTTTCTTCCACGGGGCATTGTTACCGTTTACCTCAACTCCAAACGTTCCTTTATGGATTGCGGCAAGGGCGGCACCTCCCCTTTCTTTGTATATATCTGATATACAGTTAAAGCGGCATTTACGGTGTCCTTAAAACCATTCAACTAGGCTTTTCCACCTCACCGGCGGCTCAATGCGCAAAGGGCCTTCGTTTAACTCAATAACGACAGGTTTCGGCGCGTTAGTATAATACTTGTAGTCACCAGCGCTAAGAAGGGTTCTCTGTAACCCCGTGCAAAAGAACTGATCCGGATTATCACTGCCTTTGTAACTATCCAGTCGAGTGGAAAGAGAGGCCATTTGCAAGAATTTAGGCTAACCGCCGGGTATCGACAGCTTACAGTTAATATGTTATAATCGCGATAATATACTTTAATAGGAGTGAATTATAATGAGAAAGATTTCAAATACAGTATGCGCGGCATTGTTCACGGTGTTCATGCTGGCTTCCTGCGATGATTTTTTCAGCTCGAGCTGGGGTACGATGCGCGACTACGATCTGTCAAAGATAAAATTGACGTTGGACAACCTGCAGGAATTGAAAGAAAAGGCCGTCGGCAACCCGGAACTGGCCGGAGCGCTTGTGGAAAAAATTATCCGCGAGCTTGACGGTAAAAGCGGCGCCGAAAAGGCGGCGTTTCAGGAAGCCGGCATAGATCTGGCGATTGAGCAGTCCGGCATAGGCACGTCAATCTTAGAGCTTGCCGGCAAAGACATTGCCAACATGAGTGATGAAACAGGCTTGCAGGATTTGCTCGGCTCAGTGCAGAACAAATTCAATAGTGGCAACGGTAAGGCCGCCGCCAGAAATATCGCCACAATCGTGGATAAAAGCCTCCCGACCAGCGGGCAATTCCCGCCCGGTGACCAGTATGTGGCGCGGGCCAGCGCCTCCGACGTAGGTATGGCTGTGGCAGTGCTGGCGCTGGCGGTAATGCCGGATATAGGCAGCAGCGACAAAGACCTTAAAGCGCAAATGAATGATGGTAATAAGGGCATTAGCATTAGTGGTAACACGGCCACTGTCAAAAGCAATGCAACACATGAAGAAATAGCCTTTGCTGCGTACCTGAATCTGATACTTCGCGATCCGAACGGCAAATACGATGGCAACCCGATTACCAGCGGCATAAAGTCGGCTTTTGGCAGTTAAGGAATAATAAATGAAAAAGATAATCGCTTGTTTTTTGACCTTATGTTCCGTTGCCGTGTTTGCGAAGGATAAACGGACGGAGATGCCCCGCTTTGAGCTTCCGTCCGCCCAGACCACGGGTTTCGGCGGCGCGCACGTAGCGTTTACCGACAATGTGTCCGCCCTGATTGTAAACCCGGCTGCCATCATGCGGGTACGGCAGAGGAGCTTTTTCGCGCCGTCGTTCACGCTGATAAGCCCGCAAAAGACCTTCGGTCTGATTGGAAAGATCGGGGACGGCGCGGATATGGGTGTCGCGCTGGAAGCGCTCAATAACCCCAACAATCCGGGCAAGGTACCGTTCGGCCTGGACATCAATGAGTTTCCTATTTCCGTCGCCTATGTGGCGGACGGTTTCGGCTTCGGCATTTGGGACAGGATTTCAGTCAACGCCAATGTGATCGGCACAACCGCTGAGGCTGTTATGCTGGTCGATCTCTTAGTCCCGGTCGGATTCGCGTTCAAAATTCTGGATACGGACGCGCACGATGTTGACGCGGGCGCGACGCTGAAGATTTTCGGGCGCGGTTACGGCAAAAAAATGATAAATATAACGGAAATTATTGATAACGCCGACCAGATTCTTGATGACTTGGGAATGCCGGTTATCATGGGCGCCGGTTTGGACCTCGGTTTCATATACCGCTGGGACATCGGCCTGTCCGCCGGCATCACGTTTGACGACATCATTAACCATGGGGGCGCGATTACGTACGTTGGCGGCGGCGAGCCGGATGAGGACGGGTACTATGTGCCGTTTTCGTTAAACTTCGGCGTTGCCTACGACCTTAAAATCGGCAATGTATGGAAGGACGCGCCCAGTTTTATCGCAAGGACAGGCGTGGCCTTTGCCTTTGACTGGCGTAATTTTGACCTGCTGTTTGAAACCGAAAACCCTTATCTGAGGCGCAACCCGGCGCTCGGTATAGGGCTTGGCCTGCAGTTTAGCTTTGTCGATATATTCAAACTTCGCCTGGGCATGAACGAAATGCTTCCGGCTTTTGGCTTCGGTTTTGACTTGGGAACTTTTGAGTTCGATATGTCTTACTACGGCAAAGAGCTGGGCCTGGAACCCGGCCAGATGCCCGCCGCCGCGGTCGATCTGACTATAGCGATACGTCCCGGCGCGAAGGAAAGAAACTGGCCCTGGACAAGGACTTCCCTTGTATCCGTAATCGACGGCCTGATCAAAAAGCACAAAGAGAAATCTGCGGCAACAGCGAACAACGCCGGCACGGAGTAGGCGCGCCGCAAAACCTAAAGTTAAATACATTTGTACCTCAAACACATTTCCGCTTCCGCGGAAATGTGTTTGCTTAGCGTATTTACCCCTCCCCCGTAATCAAGAATCATTGAAGACTTGGCAAAATCCAGAAACAAACAAACAACGAATCGAGTCAGCGTATTTAAAAGCGGTCTGGGCTGCCCGCACGCCGGGATGACGAGGAACATTATGCGAAATGCTGTCCCAAATTTTTCCGTACGATGTGTCAAAATGATCCACATCATGAACTTGAACAAAAAGCCCTGCTATGCTAATATATTTTTTAGAAACAAGATACGATATATTTTGTGGCGATGCGGCGAAAATTCTTCAAAATATCAGGAAAAATAGTATCGATCTGATAGTAACTTCACCCCCGTGCGGATCAGCGAAAAGATACCTATGGGGGAATTGCTGTAGATAAATATGTGAATTGGTTTTTACCTATTTCTCAAGAATTATTGCGGGTGTTAAAACCTACGGGGACATTTATGTTAAATAGACTTGTTCGATAACCCGGTTGGTTATCTCACAGTCTTGCAGTTTAAAAGGCTAAGAGCCTGCGAACCGCAGGTTCGACAAAACTGCGTTTTTTAATGGAAGTTGGCGCGGAAACTGAAGTGTCAAAACAACTCCTGCTGGCTGCCGCCGGACGGCGCGTCCAATTCTGACAGTATCGAACGCATACTACCGGCCAAATATTCTGGAGAAAACAATTTTAACCCATTCATTATATTTTGCCGCTGGGCATTATAGTGCTCACCCCCCCCCCCCCCTAATACGGCTTTTCTGATGGACGCGGCCATTTCATCAACGGTATCGCACAAATAACCAATATCGCCCATTTTGTTGAACACATAGTCAAGATACGAATTATGCAGGGCGACAACCGGTTTTAAATGGGCCAAAGCCTCAAGCAATGCCCCGCTTGCTGTAAACAGATAGGAATTTTGCGGGTAAAAAAACATACAGAAATCCATCATGTTGATATAGGCGTCCCATCCTTCAGGCGATAAACATTCAGGGGTTGTGATGAATTTTATTTTACTGTCATTCGGAATTTTTACGTCCCCGATTTTACCTTCGCCGTCAACCATTGCTCTGGAATGTAGTTCAAAATTTTCAGGCATTTTTCCAAGTTTCTTTTCCAGAACAAAAAGTATTGAAATGTCCCGCATAACATTTGCGCTACTGATAGCGGCAAATTTTGAAGGCGGCGATGTAACTATATTTATCGGAACAGTAGCGTCATAACAGGGAATATGCGGATGATCAATGGATCTAAATTTAAGAGCCGGACGTATTTTAGAGATTTCGCGGAGTATGCTTTCTCCAAAAACCATCTGAACATGCGCCTTAATTTCCCATTCCAGCGAGCGCCAAAACCACCATGCCGGCCTATAGGCAGGAACATTCTGTTTTATTTCTTTTTCTATTGAATGAAAAAAGAATACTATCTTTTGCTTTCTTTGAAAGAGTTTTGCAAAAAGCACAATCTCCCATGTATATCCCATGCAGACAATGTATTCAGGCTTTATATTCCTGATTTTTCGCATCATAGTAAAATCCCAAAATACTTCTTTAAGCCACTCCCAGCGGTTTCGGGGGCCTTGTGGAGGATTGATGTTTATTTGTTCAAATTTTGCCGCGGTCCGCTTTTTTGTAAAGCCTCCGTGCGTCTCTTCCGTGTAAAACACGAGACTGTGTTCCGGGAAAATTTTGGAGAACATATCAATTATCGCAGCCGTAACTTCAAGGTGCGTAACTCCGGTACAGCGGGGTTCAAAAAACGCTATCGTTTTTGCCCGCGGAGGCGCACGCTTTGTTTTATTTAAACCCATATAGACTCAAAACAACTCCTGCTGGCTGCCGCCGGAAGAATCCGCGCCGTCCGCCGGAGTTTCCCGTGCCGGGGAAACTGGCTGCTCCGCCGTATCTGCCGGTTCTTCGGCAGGCGGCTGGGGAGACGGCAATGGCGCGTCATCCCGAACTATCCTGTCAACACCCACGACAAAGTCCGGTTTTTCTATGTTCACAATACGGACACCCTGGGCGGCGCGTCCCATCACGCGGATACCCTCAACGTCAACCTTTATCGACTTACCCTGACTCGTGATGCACATGATTTCCTCGCCGTCCTTCACAGTAACGCAGCTTGTAATTTCACCCGACTTTTCCGTTACCGTGTATATCTTTTGGCCGCCGGTGCCGCGTCCGTGCGGCGAGAAATCGTTAAAATCTACCCGCTTGCCATAGCCGTACTCGGAAATCAGCATCATCGCTTCAGTTTCGTCAACACGGAGTACGCCGCAAAGCTCATCACTACCGTCAAGCCTCATCCCGATAACGCCCCTGCTTGCCCTGCCCATCGGCCTGACATACTCCTCATTCGTGCGCAAGGCCTGCGCCTTGCGGGATATTAGCACAATTTCGTCCTTGCCGCCGGTAAGCAGAGCGCTGACCAGCTTATCGCCCTCGTCCAGTTTTATCGCGATAACCCCCCGCGTCTTCGCGTTGGAAAAATCGCTTGTCATAACTTTTTTTACAACGCCGCGCACGGTGCCCATAAACAGATAATGATCATCGGAAAATTCTTTGAACGAAACAATCGCCGTAATTTCTTCGTTGGGAGAAACCGTCAACAGACTCTTTATGTGGGAACCCTTCGAGGTGCGCGAGCCTTCCGGCAATTCGTGAACCTTCATCCAGTACGCCTTGCCCGCGCTCGTGATGAACATTATATATTCGTGCGTCGAGGCGACAAATATTTGTTTTACAAAATCATCTTCCACAAGCTTCGCGCTTATCATGCCCTTGCCGCCGCGCCCCTGATTCTTGTACGCGGAAACCGGCACGCGCTTTATATATCCCATGTTGGAAATGATGATCATCATTTCTTCTTTTTTTATCAAATCCTCAATGTCGATGCTTTCAATTTCGCCGTCAACGATTTCCGTCCGCCTGGCGTCGCCGTAACGTTCCACAATGCTGTTAGTCTCGTCCTTGATCACGCCGCGAAGTTTTTTTTCATCCTCAAGCAGTGATTTAAGATAAGAAATCTGTAATTTGATTTCCTGTAATTCCTTTTCAAGCTTTTCAACCTCAAGGTGGGTAAGACGGCCCAGCCGCATATCGACAATCGCCTGAGCCTGAGCCTCGACGCGCCCGTCAATCTCTTCATTCGTTCTTCCGGCGGGGTTCGCGCGGGCCGCCGGATACAAAAAGCGGTCTTTGAGGCCGGCCTTCGCCCCGTCAATGTCCCGCGCCGCCTTGATGAGCGCGACAATCTCGTCAATGTTCGTCATCGTGATCAAAAGGCCGTTAAGAATATTTTCACGCGCCTCAGCCTTTTTAAGCTCGAATCTTGTCCGCCGCGTGATAACCTCTACGCGGTGTTCGACAAAGTAGTGAACGAGTTCTTTCAGGTTAAGGCAGCGCGGCCTCCCGTTCACCAGAGCCAGATTGATGATGCCGAAAGTCGATTGCAGCGCGGTCTGGGAGAAAAGCTGATTCAACACAACCTTTACAATCGCGTCCTTCTTCAATTCGATAACGATACGCATACCGTCGCGGTCAGACTCATCGTTGGCGTTTGAAATGCCGTCAATCTCTTTTTCGCGTATCAAAGAGCCAATCCGCTCAAGCAGCAATTTTTTATTTACGTTGTACGGGATCTCGGTAAAAATGATCTGTTCCTTGCCGGTTTTTGTCGTTTCTATGTTGAAGCGTCCGCGCATCAGCACTTTGCCGCGCCCCGTCCTGTACGCCTCGCGTATCCCGTTCCTGCCGAATATGAGGCCGCCCGTCGGGAAATCCGGCCCCGTAATAAAGCGGGACAAACCGTCTATACCGATTTCCGGGTTGTCGATATAGGCGATAACCGCGGCGCAGACTTCGGAAAGATTATGCGGGGCCATGTTTGTCGCCATGCCTACCGCAATACCGCTTGACCCGTTCACAAGCAGATTCGGAACGGCGGCGGGCAGCGCGACGGGCTCAACCTCGGACTCGTCAAAGTTCGGAACAAAATCGACAGTCTCTTTCTTTAGGTCAACAAGAATCTCATCGCCCAGCCGCGAAAGTTTAGCTTCCGTGTAACGCATCGCGGCGGGAGGGTCGCCGTCCACACTCCCGAAGTTACCCTGCCCGTGTATCAGCGGGTAGCGCAGCGAGAAGTCCTGCGCCATACGCGCCAGCGCGTCGTACAGCGCCAGGTCGCCGTGCGGATGGTACTTACCCATCGTATCGCCGACAATGCGGGCGCACTTTTTCGTGGCCGACCCCGCGTGAAGCCCCAGCCCGTCCATCGAGTACAAAAGCCGCCTGTGAACCGGTTTTAAGCCGTCCCGCACATCGGGCAGCGCCCGCGAAACGATAACGGACATCGCGTAATTCAGGTAATCTGTCTTTACTTCATCTTCTATCGCCAGTGGTATTATTTTCCCGCCGCCGCCGGACGCGCCCGCCGGCGCGGCTTGTATTTCTGTATCCGCCATGGAAATTCCTTAAATTTTACTACAAAGATATATCCATTCTACAAAAAATCAGCCAAAAAGTAAGGCGGTCAGCCGCCTTTTAAATACACAGGTGGATTCGGAGTTATCCGTGTGTGCCGCTAGTATTCACAATGCTTCTTAATATGAAGGGGGCGCTATTTCTATGCCGCAGGCGTCTCAGTCGTAGTCTTTACAAAATGAAATTACTATTTGATAATAAAAAAGAAAAGAATTGTAAACCTAAAAGGTCTTACTTTTAAAAAATTTATTAGAAGTAGGGGAAAAATGAAAAGTAAAATATTAATCGTATTGATAGCGAGTATAGGATCTATATTAATAGGTTGTGCGACATTTCCAGTTGAGCCTTTGCCGCCTGGCGGAAGTGAATCTCAGATTGTTGGGGTATGGGAATTAAAACCTTCTGGAAATCAATATCCGCAGGTGTTTTCGTTTGAAGAAGACGGGCGCTGGTCCCGGCAAAATATAGGGGATGTTCCTCAAACTGGATATTATTCATTCGATGGAGCAAACCTCAAGTTGGTAAACAAACACTTTTCCGTAACTACAAGCGCCGGTATTTCGGGAGATACACTTACCATAATTTATTCCAATAATAGTTATTGGGTTTACAACAAAAAAACTAACTCAAACTAAATCGGACAAACCGGCGGAACGCCTGAACCGCGAGGAAGGGTTGTATCCGGCGCTATGCGCGGATATGCTGGAACCGCCTCCGGTTCCGTGCTGGAGTGATACCTTCGCTCCGTCATATCTTTGGCCCTTATTCCGTCCTATTTCCGGTGTTCACTCCTTACTGGAGTGAGCCCTTCACTCCGACACAAGTGCGTACTCACACCCGATACGTTTCCGCATGTTGAAACAACCTATTTCTGCTTGTTGAAACGTCATGTTTCCGCATGTTGAAACAGTGTATGTCAGGGGCAGACCTAGTCCCGACACGATTGTAAATACCGGTTTTCCCGTGCGGAGATCCTATTCAGGACACGAATATCTGCGCAAGGGATAGAAGCGGAATGAACCTCCCCACCCTGAAGGGTGGGGAGGTTCATTATAGCGGATAGCCCGGTCGTCGCGTAGCGGCGAGCGGGCTAAATTCCAAAACTAAATCCACAAGTTTAATCGTGTCATGATACTAGGCGCCATCGCATAAATCAGCGTTGCCCTTGCCGCCCGCCGCGATGCGGAAAAGTTTTGACCGGCCCGACTTTCCGTCCTGTTTTATAAGATTTACCCGCTCCAGGACATAGGCTGTCTTGCGGGCCAGTGCGGGATGTATGCCGGCCCTTGAGGCGAGCGTGGCCGAGGTAAAAGCTTCGTTT
>JAITAE010000096.1 GCA_031284295.1 Spirochaetaceae bacterium | reverse complement strand
GCGAATTCTTCCGCCGTATTGAAACTTTCCCCTCCTGACATAATGCCCTCCCTAGTATTTGTTCATTATATCATAATATCATAGTTTTTCGGAAAGGGGAAAATTTATGGGTCAAGTATAGAACGGAGTTGGGGAGGCGCCGCTTAAACGGCAAACCGCCGGCGCTTTGCCGCATTGTCATTTGCGGCAGTTACCGCCGGCGGTTTAAGGTCTAGAACAGGCCGGAAATCTTGCCGGTATTGTCAACGTCGATCTTCTCGGCGGACGGTACAGGCGGCAGGCCCGGCATCGTCATGATTTCACCGGTAAGCGCGACGATAAAGCCCGCGCCGGCTGAAATCTTGATGTTACGAACGGTCAATGTCCAGCCTTTCGGCGCGCCGCGCAACGTCTGATCGTCAGAAAAGCTGTACTGCGTTTTGGCCATGCATATCGGCACCTTGTCCATCCCAAGTTTTTCGAGTTGTTGAATCTGCTTCTGGGCGTTGGGCAGGATGTTTATGTTATCGGCGTGGTAAATCTTTTTGGCGATCGCTTCGATTTTGTCTTTGATAGAGGCTTTTTCGTCGTAGCTGAACGTAAACTTGTTCGGCTGTTCCGCCAAACGAACGACTTCCTCGGCCAGCTTTTTGCCGCCTTCACCGCCCTTTGCCCATACTTCGGAAAGCACGACATTGGCGCCTTTTTCTTTGGCCATCTTTTCAACAAGATCAAGCTCGGCCTTGGTATCTGTCGGGAATGCGTTAATCGCGACAACGGCCGGCAGGTTGAACACGGTCGTAATGTTTTCGATGTGCTGGAGCAGGTTCGGCAAGCCTTTCTTGAGCGCGTCAAGGTTTTCCTTGCCAAGATCGGCCTTCGCAACGCCGCCGTGATGCTTGAGCGCCCGGACAGTCGCGACGATAACAACCGCGTTGGGTTTGAGCCCCGCGAAACGGCATTTGATGTCGAGGAATTTTTCCGCGCCAAGGTCCGCGCCGAAACCGCCTTCCGTAACGACATAGTCGCCCAGCTTGAGAGCCAGCTTGGTAGCCATGATGGAGTTACAACCGTGCGCGATGTTGGCGAAGGGGCCGCCGTGAATAAAGGCAGGCGTACCTTCGAGAGTCTGCACCAGGTTCGGCTTGAGGGTGTCTTTTAACAGGGCCGCCATAGCGCCTTGCGCGTTGATCTGAGCCGCGGTTACCGGTTTTTCACTGCCGTCCGACTGCTTGCCGTAGGTATAGCCCACGATGATGCGGCCAAGACGAGCCTTGAGGTCGTCGATGTCCCTGGAAAGGCAGAGTATAGCCATAACCTCGGACGCGACGGTGATGTCGAACCAGTCTTCACGGGACGCGCCATTTGCTTTGCCGCCCAACCCGTCAACGATGAAACGGAGTTGCCTGTCGTTCATGTCGACGCAACGGTGCCAGATAATTTTGCGCGGGTCGATGTTGCATTTGTTACCCTGGTAGATGTGATTGTCTATCATAGCGGCGAGCAGGTTGTTTGCCGCGCCGATTGCGTGGAAGTCGCCGGTAAAGTGCAGGTTGATGTCTTCCATCGGGATGACCTGTGCCCAGCCGCCGCCCGCCGCGCCGCCTTTTACGCCGAAAACCGGCCCCAAGGACGGCTCGCGGAGTGCTACTACGACTTTCTTGCCTATCTTTGCAAGACCGTCGGAAACGCCGACCGTTGTGGTCGTCTTGCCTTCGCCCGCCGGTGTGGGTGTGATGGCTGTAACGAGAATCAGTTTGCCGTCCGGCTTGTTTTTTAACTCGTTGTTAAGATAGTTGTAGTCTATCTTTGCCTTGTAGCGTCCGAAGTGCTCGATGTATTTTTCTGGAATATCGAGTTTTTTAGCTATTTCCGTAATATCGTAAGCGTGCTCAGGGTATACGGCCTGGGCGATTTCGATATCGGAACCGATAAATTTTTTAACTGCGTCTGAACCTTTTGCCATAGTGTTTCTCCTTAAAACAAAAGCGGGGTTTTAGGGGCAGCGCCCCTAGGAGAGGGGGGTACGGCGCGGCAACGCGCGCCGTAGGGGGGAGACTTCCCCCCGCCCCCTCAAAAATAATTAGCCGTTCCTTCTGCGGATACCCGAATCCAGTACGATCTGGCCGACATCAACCGCCCTGTTGAGCGCGTACAGGTGTATGCCCTGCAAGTCGGTGTTCATGTAGCGCCACAGTGATTTTACGGTGTACTCCATACCGGCCTTTTTGAAGTCGGCGGCGTACTCTTTGACCACGTTTTCCGCGGAGCCGCGAGGCGGCGTGTACTTGCCGATGATGGCGGCGAGTTCTTTCGGGACGGCGCAGCCGTTGGACACGGTCATGTTGATGATCGGGTCGCGGGCGAGAACCGGCATGAGTCCCATTATAAACGGTATCGTGATACCGGCCTTGCGGCATTTGGCTACCCAGCGCTCGTACTCATCTATGTCGTGGCAGAGCTGGCACATTATGAATTCCGCGCCCGCGTCCTGCTTTGCGCGGATGAACGCGATGTCCGATTCGGGGCTGACGGCCAAAATGTGGACTTCGGGGTCGCCGGCTGCGGCGATAGCGTATTTGTCGCCGAAATTTGCCTTGATAAATTCAATGAGCTGGTTCGCGTTGCTGAACGCGCCGCCCGTGGTGGTAGCGAATTTGCCGGTCGCCGGGTCTTTCGGGAAGTCCCCGCGCATAGCGAGCACATTCTGAAGTCCTATACCCAGATACTCGTTAAGCTCTTTCAGTATCCTCTCTTTTGAGGTACCGATACAGGTGAAATGCGTCATACATGTGACTTTGCGGTCACTTATGTACTTGCAGATTTCCTGGCTCTTGCCCACATTCGTTCCGCCTGCCCCATATGTGCAGCTTATGAAGTCTGGGTTGAATTTAAACAGTTCGTCAAGCTCTTTCTGTAGCTTGGGAACTCCATCGTCTTCTTTTGGGGGGAATACCTCGAAAGAAAAGCTCATCCTTTTTTTAAGGATTTCAGGGATTTTCATCTTTATGCCTCCGTTTGCATTTTAGTACTTTTCCTAATATATTAGGTTTTATACAGTATAAGCGGTGGATGATGAAACTGTCAACAAAAAAAATTATCCCCGCGCCGGCGGTTTGACGCGCTCAAACGGAAACATCCCGCCGCCCTTTATACGGTAGGAGGGGGAAACAATGGATGATTCTCGTATAGCGGAGCTGGAAAGGCTGATAAGCGGATACCAGGCTTCTTACTACAATGGTGAGGCCGAGATAGCGGACGCGGAATTCGACGCGCTCTGGGACGAATTGAAGCGTCTTGCGCCGGACAATCCGGTAATCACACGCGTAGGCGCCGACAGCGCGGACGGCTTTGCGAAGGAACGGCACCTGATACCGATGGGCAGCCAGGAGAAGGCGGCAAACGCGTCCGAATTTCGTGAATGGGCCGGTAAGCTGGCGCTCCCGCTATTTATCGTGCAGTACAAGCTGGACGGTGCAAGCCTGGAGCTTCAGTATAAAAACGGACGGCTTGCAAGGGCGCTGACACGGGGGGACGGCGTGATCGGCGACGATATAAGCGCGAACGCCCGCAAGATGAAGGGCGTCGTATGCGATCTGAAGACGGACTGGAGCGGCGGAGTGCGGGGCGAGGTGCTGATGTCCCATGAAGTGTGGCGGACAAAGTACCCGGACAAGGCAAACTGCCGTAACGCGGCAAACGGTCTGATGCGCAAGAAGGACGGGCAGGGCTGCGAGGACCTTATGCTGATCGCCTACGATGTTTCCACGAGCGGCGACGACTCTTACTTTGCCGCCGAAACCGAAAAGATGGCCTGGCTTCGTGAGCGGGGCTTTACCGTAAGCGAAACGGTAGCGCTCACGGAGGTGGAGGACGTGATACGTTACAGGGCCCTGGTGGCGGAAAAGCGTATGAGTCTGCCCTTTGACATAGACGGCCTCGTCGTAAAAGACGACAAGACGGACATGGAGGACCTGCGCCGCGCCCGCCCGGAGCGTCAGATCGCGTTCAAATTTGAGCTTGAGCAGGCGCTAAGCGTATTGCGGCAGGTGGAATGGAGCGAATCAGGCTCGACATACACACCTATCGGGATAATAGACCCGGTGCGTCTCGCCGGCACGACGGTAAAACGGGCCAACCTTTGCAACCCGGACATGATACGCGGTATGAGACTGCGGCTGGGTTCCACGGTGATTGTCGTAAAGCGGGGCGAGATAATACCCAAAATCGAAGGCAGGGCGGACTACATGAACGGTCAGGCTGCCGAAGCGGCAGAGGACCCCGGTACGCCGCTGTTCAACGACGCGGACGCGCGTCTCCCGCCGGTAGTTATTCCCTCAGTCTGCGGAACCTGCGGCGCGGCGCTGGTTGACGCGGGCACAAGGCTGTACTGCCCCAACACGGCCTGCTCAAAACGGCTGCTGCACCGCATAAAGAAATGGGTAGACGTGCTGGACATACGCGAGGCCGGTAATAAGACGCTGGAGCAGTTGTTTAACAAGGGGCGCATCAAGCGCGCCGCCGATCTTTATACGCTGGGAGTACAGGAATTGGCCGCTTTTGAACGGATGGGCGAGCTTTCGGCGTCAAAATTGATACACAATATCCGTTCTCCGCGCACATTATCCCTTGCGGACTTTATCGCGGGCTTTGACATTGAGGGTATAGGCAGCCTGACGATGGAAAATATCATTACGGCGGGTTACAACAGTCTTGAAAAGCTGCGGGCGGCGAGCGTTGAGGACCTTTCCAGCGTCTTTCGTACCGGTGAAATCACCGCGCGTACCATAGTCGAGGGCCTGAAAGAAACGGCTGACGACATGGACGCCGTGCTAAAAACCGGGTTCATCAAGTTGGCAAGCGCCGTACAGCTCCCGCTGGCCGGAAAATCCTTCTGCTTTACAGGAGAACTGAATACGATTAAGCGCGGCGCGGCGGAAACCAGGGTGAAGGAACTGGGCGGGGTGGTAAAACAGGCCGTAACGCGGTCGCTCTCGTACCTGGTAACGAACAAGCCGGAAAGCGGCTCGTCAAAAAACAAGAATGCCGTAAAATTCGGAGTGCCGGTCATAGGCGAGGATGAATTCCTAAAAATCATAGGCTGA
>JAITAE010000297.1 GCA_031284295.1 Spirochaetaceae bacterium | reverse complement strand
CATCTTTTGTTGATACAGCTGATAATTGCCGTGTTCCCAGTTGCGGCCCAGCATTTTAAGCCATACTCGATTCCGCGCGTACTGCAGACCGAACATTTCGAACTGATATATTCCGGACGGTCCGAGGCCACGGCGCGGAAGCTGGCGGCCCGCGTGGACGCGCTTTATGACGAGGTGGTCGCGCTTACCGGCATCACGCTCAGAGGCAGGGTTCCTGTCGTGATAACGCCGGAGACGGACGAACACAACGGCTATATGAATCCGCTGCCGTACCCGCACATAGTCATTTTTGATACGCCGGCATCCATCGAATGGACGGTTTTTTCCAATTCGCTGGAGGCGCTTTTTTTTCACGAGATGACCCACGCGGTTACCGGCAGCACCCGCGGCAAGACGGTTGAATTTTTTTACCGTATATTCGGCGGCTGGGTCTATCCGGCGGGGCTTACCGCGCCGTGGTTTATGCTGGAAGGCGCGGCGGTCAGCTTTGAGAGCCTGGACGGAACGGGACGCGCAAACGATCCGCTGGTAAAGCAAAAACTGAGGCAGGACATACTTGAAAACAGATTCAAGACGCCGTTTCAGACGGAGGGTGTCTGGGATCTGCCGCCCCAGGGCAACGTTTACTACTACTATGGCGGCGTGTTCAGTTCATACCTTCAACAAAAGTACGGGATGGAAAAGTACGGCGAGTTGTGGCGCGAGATGGGAAGGAGTTTTCACCCGTCCATCGTTTTTTATAATTCCGGCTTTTACAATATTTTTAGTAAGGTGTACGGAATTTCCATAATCGACTGCTGGAATAATTTCAGGGAAAGCCTTTCGCTTGACGGCGTTGACGAAAACGAGGGCGGCCTTGTTTACGGAGGAAAGATCGCCGTAAAAGATATAGCCGCAGCCGGCGGAAAAATATTCTTTATCGACAGTCTTTCCGCGAAAATACTTGTCTACGACCCCGAAAAGCGGAAAACAAGAACGGCCGTATCCGCGGACAGCACTGCTTACGCGCTTGATGTATCCGCGGACGGAAAACGGATACTGGTATCGGCGTACATGAGGTTGGGCGCGGTTGCGGGGCAGTTTTCCCGCGCAATCGTTGTTGAATACAACGCGGCAAGCGGCTTCCGGACCGGACGTGAGTGGAGGGGCCTGTACAACGCCCGCTACTTTAAGGACGGAGTCATCGGTCTCAATTCCGATACGCATATATCCAACCTTGTTTACCGAGCGGGTGACGACAAAGACGGCAGGCTTCAGGAAATGTTGCTGCGCGGGAGCGAAACCTTGTTGTTTTCGAACCCGTCGCCGCTTGACGGTGACTGGGTAGCATTTACCTCGGCAAAGTCCGGCATACGCGAACTATCGCTGTTCAACTACAAAACACGCGCCGTCTATTCTCTGCACGGCGATATGGAAACCGACGCCGCCGTATGGCGCTATATGCGGGGGCTGCGGTTTTCGGGTGGACGGCTATATTTTTCGTACAACAATGACGACAGGATGTACAAGCTTGCTTCCGTTTCGATAAGCGGTTTGACGGACGGGGCCGGCGGAGACACGGAAGAGGCCGCCGTCATACAGGCGCATTTAAGCGAAACTGACTTTTCAGGCGGCGTCTTTTATCCGGTTTCGCCGGGCAACGAGGTCTATTACGGCGCGTCATTTTCCGTTTGGGACAAGATTCTGAAATTTCCGCAAAGCGTGCGGGAATTTGAAAAAGAAAGTTTTGCGTTAAAAATGATTCGCTGGCAGGATGATCTGGTAACGACTGAAGAAACGTATAACGAGGCTGATAACGTGCGGATTCCGCCCGCCAAGCTTTACAACCCGGTGAAATACTTTAACCCGTTTAATTTGTGGCTTCCGTTTCCGCTGCTAAGCCCGCTGGTCAACTCAATCCTTTGGGAAGGGACGGATGCCTTCAGCGCAAGCGGGAATTTCAGGAATTTCAGCCTTGACGGGGTGGGCATTTTTTCGTTTATATCTGACCCTATGGATCAAAATCTGATTCTGTTATCGCCGGCCTATGATTTTCGTTACAACATTGTTCCGGTAAACATCATGTGGATGAACTTTGGATTTATGTTTCCGATAACCGTGAACTTTTCTGACGTAGTTGATTCGACTTACGAAGCGATAGGGGCGCCCCTGCGAAAAACCAACGCACAAATTCAGGTCCAGTACCGCATTCCACTGGGAAACGAACGTTTATCCTTGACGGTTTCGGGGCTGTTCAGCAAGGCCTGGTATTTTTTTAATTTTCCCGGTAAGGACCTCGACGGGAATTCCGCGTACAACTGGCCCCTACAGCAAGAATCGGCGTTCGTAGCGGGCAGTCTGCGTTTTTCCAATCTAATCCTTGAGTCCTGGGAGCGCTTTGGTAGCGGCTTCCTTGAACAGTTGTACGTAAGAAAACAGCTGACGGATTATTATTCCTACCCGCGCTTTGAGAATATGCTAAAAATATCGTCCGAATCGCCGCATATTCTGCGTAACATTCCGGTGATAAAGAATTTCGCGTTCCAGGGCCTTGTATACGGCGTTTACGATAAAACCGGCGTGAACTATCTGGGACATTCGGAGCTACACACGGCATCGATTTTTGACAGTGCGGCGGTGTCCGAATACGCCCCAACGCCTTATGTATACCCGTATCTATGGCTGTTTGGCGGGGAGTTTAACCTGAGCCCCGTATCGGTGGAAATACAGAAAAACCTTTCACATTTGTACTTTAACCGCGTTTATGCAAGCGCCGGCTACCGTTGGGTGTACAGGAGTGACGAAAGGGTTCCGTACCAAAACGCAGCCGGGTACGACGCTACCAGGCTGCTCCATTCGCTAACGTTTACCGTGAACAGCGTGGTTTCCATAGTTCCGGTCAAGGTTCTGCCGTTGAAGGTAACATTCAGTTTGCAGGGCGTGCTGAAACTTTCGGCGCTTTATGACGATGACTATGGCAACCCGCTGTACTTCGGCTGGGGGTTTTCCGTCACCTATTAAACCTTGCCGCCTGCCTTGCGTTTTTCTGCTATGACGGGGTAAGCGACTTTGATCCGCGCCTTTCTACTGAGCTCCGCAAGTTTCTTGCGGAGCGGCGCAAAGCTGCCTGTCTGTATCTCAATTATGTCGTCTGAGTCATTCACGCAATCGCGGACATACCCGTCCGTCTCAATTTCGGTTTTGCCTCCGCGTCCTGAGTACATATTCTTTAGAGCGCGGTGCAGGCTGCTTTCATTCTCAACACCTATCATTACGGTACGCGGCGTCTGCTCAGGTGTCAAACCCTTCGATAAACCGGATAAAGAAATGGATCGCCCTGCCGTAGTTGGCGACTGTAACAGATTCGTTGGTGCTGTGGGCCGTGTCTTTCTCCTCGTTGGTAACCAGCATCGGGGTGAAACGGTAGACGTGATCGCAGACCTTGTAATACTTGCGGGCGTCGGTGCCGCCCATCACCAGATAGGGGGAGGAGATGACGCCGGGGAATATTTCATCGATGAGGGTAATGAGCCGCCGGTAGACCGTTCCCTCGGCGGGGGACACCTGGGAGGGTTCTTCCGCGGTAAGAACGCGGACGGTAAGGGGGAGCTTCAGTTTTCCGGCGATTTTTTTGAAATAGGCGGAAACACCCTCCACGGAATCTCCAGGTAGAAGCCGCACGTTGATTATGGCCTGGGCCTTTTGGGGCAGCACATTGGCGGCGCTGCCGGCCCTGGCCATCGTGGCGGCAAAGGTGGTGCGCACCATAGCGTTGGTGATGTAATTGGCCGAAAGTATTTTCAGTATTAGCGGCTTGAATATCCGAATGTTCGCCACGGCCATGCGCGTCACAAAACCCATCTCCCCGGCGATGTTGCGGAGCAGCCGGAGAACAGGCGCGGTAAGCCGGGAAGGCAGGGGCAGCGATTCGATGGCGGCGATCAAGCGGGCGGCGTTCCCAAGGGCGGTGTGAGCAGGCGGCATGGAACTGTGGCCGCCTTCTCCTTCCAGAGTCAACTCGTAGTTAGCGAAGCCCTTTTCAGCGGTACCGATCAGCGCCAGGGTGGCGGCCACGCCCTTGATGACGCCGGACACGGCAAAGCCCCCTTCATCCAGCACCCCTTCAAAGTGGATGCCCCTTTCCGCAAAGTAATCCGCCGTTTTATACGCGCCGTTGCGTCCGCCGGTTTCCTCATCCTGGCCGTAAACAAAGTAGAAATCCCGTTTGGGAACAAAGTTCCGGCGCATCAGGGTTTCCGCCGCTTCCATGTGGGCGGTGATCTGACTCTTGATGTCCAGGGTTCCCCGGCCCCAGATCCGGCCCTCCGCGACCGCGCCGGAGAACGGCGGGTATTTCCATTCGGCTTCCGTCCCCTCTTCTACGGGAACCACATCGTAATGGGCGGTGAGCATCATAGGCCGCAGGGAAGTATCCATGCCCTTCCAACGGTACACCAGGGCGTAGCCGTTGACCCGCTCAAGGCTGCAGGTTTGGTGGAACAGGGGATAGGCCTCCGCGAGAAAGGCGATGAAATCTTCGAAAGGGGCAAAGTCGGTCCCCGTATAGTCCTGGGTACAAATTGTAGGAAAAGTAACCGCTTTCGTTAGCCGTCCAAGGACTTCTTCTGGAATATCTCCCGGATCATAAGGCGCGGCATCAGGACGGCCCCGTGGAGGGCGAAACAAAAACGTTGAAATCAACACTGCCGCGATAAAGCAGAAAAGCAGGGAAAGGGCGATTAAAATAAAGAACATACGGTTTCTCCTTGTATGGAAATTTTTCCGGCTATACGGACATTTGTCCGCCGTCTTCCGGCAGTATCACCTTGATACTGCCTTTTTTATAAAGGGCCTTGGTGGAAAAGTAAACCACCGGCAGCATAGCGATGATCACAAAGCCCTGTAATTGGGTCATATAATCGAAATTCTTCACCACGAGATTATCCACCAGGGTCAGCGCGGCGACAAGAATCGCCGGGAGGATTGCGCCTTTAAGCCGGCCCGGCGCCCTGATCCCGCCGCCGATGTTGTTCCCCAGCACCGCCAGGGACAGTGCGCCGAACAGAGCGGGCAAAATGTTCGCCGACGCGGTCCGCACCGCCGGAAGGGTGAGTACCGGCTGTAGGGGAATAAGCAGGATTACCCCGGCGGTCACCACGACAAGGGTAACCAGGGAAGTCACGCAGACTGAAATGGCAGCCACAATATCCGCCGCCTCGGTTCCCTGCTGCACATTGGCCTGCCGCATGGCGTTAACCGCGACCGGCAGCTTGAGGTTCAGTATCTCGCCGGTAACGGTAGAAAGGTATATCGAGCTGCCCAGGATCGGCGTATAGGCGACCATTTCCGAAAAGCAGATAGGAATGAAGATCGCCAAAAGCCCGGCGGAGCTTGTGAGTATCCGCAACAGGCCGGGGAAGATGTTGAACCACGCGCCCAAAAGAGTGGGCATCCCCAGAAAAATGAACAAAGCGCCGATGATACCGATCCGGCCCAGCCGGTGCATATTCCT
>JAITAE010000236.1 GCA_031284295.1 Spirochaetaceae bacterium | reverse complement strand
CTGAAAGGACAGATGATGGACGCGATAGACGGATTATCATTAAGAGAACGTTACGGACATCTTTTCGGACGGCTTTCCGGACTTTCCCGTGCCCCGGCCAGGGTCAATGAATCCAATGTGTATCAAGAAGGAAATCCGGCCATACGCAAACTGATGGACGCGATGCTTGAAGAAAATTTGTTGCCGGGCTCTCACCTTGAAGGACGGGAGCATTTTGCGGAATTCCTTGAGCAGGTCAGAGCGGGGAAGCGCGGGTTACTGCTTTCGGAACACTACAGTAATCTGGATTTACCTACCATTTTTTATCTTTTGGAACATGATAAAGGTAATTTCGGAAAAGAAATTGCCGCGCGTCTCGTCGCTATTTCCGGCCTGAAACTGAATGAAGATAGTCCGTTTGTTCGGGCATACACCGAAGCCTTTACCCGTATCGTGATATACCCGAGCCGGAGTCTCGCAAAGGTAACGGACTCTGAGGAAATCAACAGGGGCAAAAAAATAAATATGGCGGCCATGCGTGCTATGGATACTGCGCGTTTGAATAAACAGATAATAACAGTTTTTCCCAGTGGTACCCGTTACCGGCCCGGTAAACCGGAAACAAAGCGGGGCGTTCGTGAAATAGACTCTTATTTAAGGATTTTTGAAGTTATGATTCTTGTGTCAATCAACGGCTCTTGTCTGCGTCTTTGCCCCGACAACACGGAAGATATGCTTGCCGACTTGGTTTTCCGTGACAAGGTTATCGTTGCCTCAAGTCCCGTGATGGAGTGCAAACCTTTCCGCAAGGCAATCATTGACGGCATTGATCCCGCAAGCGATGTGGACCCTAAACAGGTAACGAGCGACCGCATCATGGAATTGCTTGAGGAACAGCACATAAAGTATGAAGCCGTAAAAACAATGGCATAAGCCCCCCCCCCCCCCCTTGCGGCAAGGTGTTAAAACAGACTTTGCGAATGAGCGGCAGAGAATGAGGGTTACTTTATGCCATCATTCCCTTTCCTTGCAAATACCACTTCTTTGAAACTGAACAGATAATCGGCCAAAGAGATATATGCCAATACCACACAAACTACGGAAAGTGCAATTACTATGTTTTTTGCAAAAGACGGCATATCGAAACCCAAGCGCTTGCCGCTTTCAAGCAAAAGCGTATAGAAACAGGTAATGATATAGGTGACGGTCTTTGTTTTTCCACCCTTGCGGGCTCCGATCGCAACTCCCTGCTGAGCGGCCATCAGTCGTACAAAATTTATAACAAATTCACGGTACACTATTAGTAACAGGGCAAAAGATGGCATATAGCCACTCAAAGTAAGACAGAAAAAAACAGTTACATTGAGTATTACATCACAAAACGGGTCAAAAAGCTTACCGAAATTGCTTACCTCATTACGTTTGCGCGCAAAGTATCCGTCAAAATAATCGGTAAGTTCAGCAAAAGCAAGAAGCGGGATCATCACGAACACCGATATCACGCCGAAATGCCCGGTCCAGACAGGAACAAAATATATTATAAAGAATACCGGCGCAAGAAAACCCCTAAGCCATGTGAATTTATCCGCTAATTTCATACAAAAATTATACTCCTGTACATCAAATATTTAAAGCGTGCCTTTTCGCTTACTTTTTGGGATATCACGCCACGGTGTCACTATTTTCCAAAACGTCCATCACATCATCAAGAGCGGCGCAGTCAAGACAACGTAAAACCTTTTCTTTGGCGTCTTTTTGCGAAATGTGCGTAATTACCCGTTTAACGCCGCCTATGGCGCCCGGATTCATGCTGAGTTCGCATATACCCATACCGACAAGTAACTGACTGAGCAGGGGATCTCCAGCCATTTCGCCGCAGACACTGACAGGAATACCGGCTTTGCGTGCGGCGTCGGCTGTCATCTTGATTGCCCGCAGTACCGCAGCCTGATAAGCGTTTGCAAGTTCCGACAACGCGCTATTACCCCGCTCAGCGGACATGATGTACTGGGATAAATCGTTTGAACCAATGCTGAAAAAATCCGATACCGCCGCAAGTTTATCCGCCATCAGCGCCGCCGCAGGGGTTTCCACCATTATCCCAAACGGAACAGGCCATAAATGCGCAATGCCTTCACGATCAAGATCCGTATGGGCACTTGCAAGCATTTCTTTGCAGAAATGTACTTCTTCCACCCCGCTTACCATCGGCGCCATTATTTTTATCTTAAAACCCGTACCCGCGCGAAGTATGGCCCGCAGTTGGCCGGCAAAAAGCTGCCTTTCCTTTCGGCATAGCCTTACACCGCGCATACCGAGAAAGGGATTCTCCTCTTTCTGCTGATCGAGCCAGGGGAGAGGCTTGTCTCCCCCTATATCCAGGGTACGGATCGTAACAGGGTCATCGGGGAAAAATTCCAGTATCTCCCTTAGCATGGCGGCTTGCGTCTCTTCACCGGGAGGGGCAGTACGGGAAAGAAAAAGAAATTCAGTGCGTAAAAGACCTATACCTTCGGCATTGTAGTCGACAGCCTTTTGGGCATCCCGCTTTTCACCTATATTGGCGCGGACATACACCTTTACGCCGTCTTTTGTAACGGCATTTTTTTTACTCTCTTCAAAATCCTGTTTCTTTTTTTCCTCCCAGCCGGCAAGTTTCTTTTGGAAGTCCGCCTGTGTCCGCGAATCAGGGTTGACCGTAACGGAACAATTCTTTCCGTCAATAATGACAGGCGTTCCGTTCTCTATGCCTTCATCAACGTGGTACCCGGATATGGCGGGAATACCGATTGCTTTGGCAAGAATCGCCGCGTGGGACGTTATCCCGCCAGTTTCGCTCAAGATACCGCGAATCCTGTTTTCAAAGCGGACAAGCATAGAAGGCTGCACTTCCCTGGCGGCAAGGATGATGTCACCAAAATCTTCAGCATCGATATTTTTCTGTCCGGTAAGGACGGCAAGCACGCGCGAAGCCACATCATCTATATCAGCCGCCCGCTGCGAAAGATAACCGCCGGGCAGTTTGCGGTAATCCGCGGCCAGTTTGTTCATCGTTTGCCGGTAGACGTAGGCGGCATTCAGCTTTTCCGCGAATATCACTTTCTTAACATCATCGATCAGCTCTTCATCCGTCAAAATAAGTTTTTGCGCGTTGAAAATGCCGGCTTCATCCGCGTGTCCTTCGTGGGCAAGTTTTGCCTCGTGCGTCTCAAGTTCCCCTCTTACTCGCGCAAGAGCCAAATCAAAACGACGGACTTCCGCCTCGGCATCGCTTACTTCCATCTTTGGACAAGGCGGGGCATCGCCTTCGCGGTACAGGCGTCCCATCGCAATTCCGGGCGCAAGGGACAGCGGTTTATCAGGGAATTTTGCCCCGGTTTCAAGAACGGCGGGCGATTCGCCAAAGTTGTCATCCGCAAGTTTTCGTATGGCGCACAGCGCGTCCTCCTGGTCATCCCCGGATACCCGCACCTCAACATCGTCCCCAAGGAGTATGCCGAGCAGGGCAAGTTTGTTAATGCTGCGCGCCGTCTCCGGGCCCTTGTTCCGACTTATATTTTTCACCTTCACAGTGGATTTAAACGAGGATGCCGTGCTTGCCAACAACGCGGCGGGACGGGCGTGGAGGCCGTTCTTGAGGCGGGAAACAAAGGCATACGACAGGTAAGTGCCCTCAGCTTCGGCGTAGGATTCCACTGTAGCCGCCGTACCATTGTCCAGTTCAAGCTGCTTTGGTGTCAACGCGGTACAGGCTTCCTGTTTGACGACTTCAAGGCTACTGCCAATGGAAATCTGCACCGCGGCAGAGACTGCCCCCTCGACTAAAGGTGCGGAACAGAGGCTTATATGTTTTACCTTTTCGCTTTCAAGGAATTCGAGCGCTGTTTTCGCGCTCAATATGGCGCTGCCCATATCCATCAGCACAAGAATGCCGTCATCCGAATAAACCGATTCTATGGCTTCCATGATGTCCATGGCGTCCGTACCCAGTTCGGCGTGACCGTCACCTATCCCGCCCGCGGCGGCTATCGGAAGATCAACATTGGAAGAAACTTGCCGGGCAAGATAAGCAACCGCGTCGGCTAAAGCCCGGCAATGTGAAACAAGAACGAGTCCGACCAAAGTATCATCCTAATATTTCGGCGGCGCTTTGCAGTAACAGGAAGGTACTGGTTGCTCCCGGATCCTGGTGCCCTATGCTACGCTCTCCAAGATAGCTGGCGCGGCCTTTTTTGGCCTGAAGTGGTATGGTATTCTTCATCCCTTCTTCCGCAGCATCCACCGCCGACTTCAGGGCCTCCTTTATCCCGTTACCCTCAGCCTCTTTCAGCGCCGCCAGGGCGGGAAGCCATGCGTCAAGCATGGTTTTATCGCCCTTCTGCGCCTTACCGAGCTGCTCTATGCCTGCTACCCCTTTCTCAAGGGCCCTTGTCCATGCGCTAAGGTCAACTTCCTGCTTACCGGCAAAGTCGGCGGCGGCGCGAAGAAAAAAAGTACCGTATAAAGGTCCGGAAGCGCCGCCGACATTTTTTATCAGGGACATGGAAACGGTTTTAAAGACGGCTCCTATATCGGACGGCGAAGCTGAATCTATTGCTGCCGAGACGGCACTGAAGCCCCGCGCCATATTGACCCCGTGGTCCCCGTCCCCGATATCGGAATCGAGTTTGGACAGAAAATCCTTTTGTTCGGTGTATACTACGTCAAGCTTCTTTAGCCAATCAATAAGCTGCTGCAAAGTTATCATCATATTCCCCAGCGGAGACCCGGCGTCAGAACAGGCGCGTCCCAAAGTTTCACAATATCGGCGTTGGCTTTCATCGCGGTAATACTGAAACCCTGCATCTCCAACGATGTGATATAGCTGCCTACCAGGTTACGAACGACTTTAATACCTTTCTTTTTTGCCAGTTCAAATGCCGCGCCGTAAAGTATGTACAGTTCAATAAGCGGAGTACCGCCCATTCCGTTGACAAACAGGATTATTTCTTCACCTTGTTTCAGCGCTAAATCCTGGACAATGGGTTCGAACAGCATACCGGCAAGTTCATTGGCCGCTTTAATTTTGATCCTTTCGCGTCCCGGTTCTCCGTGTATGCCGACGCCAAACTCAATTTCATCATCGCCAATATCAAAAATCGGCTTGCCGACTGCGGGCAGGGTACATGAAGTCAGCGCGATGCCCATGCTTCGGCCCCAATCTTTACAATAGTTGGCATACTTTATTACCGTTTCAAGCGAATCGCCCCTTTCCGCGGAGGCGCCGATGATTTTTTCGGTAAGAACCGTGCTGCCTACACCACGGCGTCCAGCCGTGTAAAGGCTGTTCTCTACGGCGACATCGTCCGCAATAACGATGGACTCAACCTTGATATTGTCCGCGGCGCAAATCTCCGCGGCCATTTGGAAGTTCATAATATCGCCCGTATAATTTTTCACAAGATGGATAACACCCGCGCCGGCATCGACGGCCTTTGTCGCGGCTTCCATCTGGTCCGGTGTGGGTGATGTAAACACTTCACCCGGGCAGGCCGCGTCAAGCATACCAAGCCCTACAAAGCCGCCGTGCATGGGCTCATGCCCGCTGCCTCCGCCAGAAATAACGGCCACCTTGCCTTTCCGTGTCGGCTCCCTGCGGGTAATGAAGGCGGGCTCATAATGGACTTTGATAATGTCCCCATGTGCGGCTTCCATGCCTTTTAACGACTCAACAACAACTTTTGACGGATCATTGATCAGTTTTTTCATAAAAAATCTCCTGTAAAAATGATATACACAAAGTTTGATTCACAAACTGCGTGTCGAAATAAAATTCGCGTCGGTACCGCAGATGTCTGAAATAACCACATCCCCTGCTTTGAAAGGAACTTTTACTTCAAGTTCATCAAGCAACGCCATCGCTTCAAAAATCTTACCTTTGGGGATGTTTTTGTCGGTCTTTACCGGTATACGGGAAAGCGCCCCACCTACGGCGCATACCGTCGAGGTGATAACACGTGTTGGGTTACGTATCTCCTGTTTACCGTACTTCGCCCCGCGTTCGCACTCGTTTCCGGTTACGGCAAAGCCGTTGTTCTCGTCAACCTGCAGACGGCAACCTTTCGGGCATACGATACAGACAAGCTCGGTTATACCGTCAGGGCGTTTTGTACGGAATTTTACATCAATACCGCTCATCTTTTCCGTACTGTTCACGGACACCACAACGGGAGCATCCCCCACCTTGTCAAAAAATGATTTGGGCAAGGTAATTTTTTCCATTTCTCCGGGCGCCAGATGTTCCCGTTTGAAGGACGCGATCTGCGTATCGCCGCTATATACCTCTATCGTTGATTTTTTGTAGACAGCCGTAGTACGAAAGAATATATCAACGCTTTTATCAACATTTTCAAGACGTATCTTTTGAGGCGCCGCGTACCCTACGCCGTCCCCATTATGTACCTGTATCACTTTTCCAGGTTTTTTGTACGCATATTTTGCGGCGGCTGCTCCTGCCCGTACACTTTCCGCCGTAACAAAGTCAACAAGGTCGTGCACATGGGCAACATTTCCGCAGGCAAAAATACCGGGAACACTTGTTTCCATGTTTTCGTATACGACAGGCCCGTTTGTGCGGGGGCTGATCTCGAGTCCCGCCTGGCGGGAAAGCTCGTTTTCAGGAATCAGGCCCACGGACAAGAGCAGCGTATCGCAGTCAATTACCTGTTCTGTACCCGGAACAGGCTTACGCTGTTCATCCACCTTCTGAATAAGCACCTGTTCCACCCGTTTCTTGCCGCGAATATCGGTTATTGTATGCGACAGGTGGAGGGGTATGCCGTAATCTTCAAGACATTGGACAATGTTACGAGTAAGCCCCGATGAATACGGTAGCACTTCGTAAACCCCCAGAACTTTTGCGCCTTCAAGTGTCAAACGCCGAGCCATGATGAGACCTATATCACCCGATCCCAGAATCACGACACGTTTGCCCACGGTAAAACCCTCTATGTTCATGTAAAGTTGGGCCGCGCCTGCCGTAAATATGCCGGACGGCCGTGTGCCCGGTATCCCTACGGCGCCCCGCGTCCGCTCACGGCATCCCATAGCCAGCACGATGGCGTTAGCCGCAAGCTGAATGTAACCACTTTCGCCGTGAATCGCGTAAACAATTTTTTCCGCCGATACGTCAAGAACCATGGCCCCGGTAAGAACCTCAATGGCAGGGTATTTTGAAAGCTGCTCAATGAAGCGTTGCGCATATTCGGGCCCGGTCATCTCTTCTTTAAAATGATGCAGGCCAAATCCGTTATGGATACACTGATTCAGGATTCCGCCAAGCACATCATTCCGTTCAAGTATAAGCACGCTTTTTGCGCCTTGTTCCGCAGCCGATACTCCGGCGGCGAGACCCGCCGGTCCGCCGCCCACCACAATAACATCGTACTTATCTTTCATAATATCGCCCGCTTTCCCTTTGTTTTTCCGGTAACAATGTACATACCTTCCTTGTCCAATGGAATATCTACCGAGCCGATATTCGTGTATTTGGCGATAAGCGCCATCACGCGGGGCCCGCAGAACCCGCCCTGGCAACGTCCCATGCCGCTGGTACAGCGGCGTTTGACCGCATCGAGTGAACGCGGCGGCAAAGGACGATTCAACGCGTCCACAATCTCGCCCTCGGTCACAGTCTCGCACCGGCATACTATGGTGCCATACAGGGGATTCTTCTTTATCGCTTCTTTTTTTTCGTCATCGCTCAAATATTTGAAGCGCGTAACTTTTCGTTTTGCCACAAAGCCAGGATTCGGCGTGGAATCAAGTCCTTTGTCAAGGAGCATACCGGCCACATCCCTGGCAATGGCAGGAGAAGATGTTAAGCCCGGCGACTTGATTCCCGCTATGTTGAAGAATCCCGGCGTACGCTTTGATTCGCCTACGATGAAGTCTTCAAGCCCCGCATCAGCGCGCACTCCTGAGAAATTTCTGATCGATGATCGCATATTCACGGAAGGCACACAGCGGAGCGCGTTTTTTACCACATATTCAAGACCGGCCACCGTACTCTCCGTCGCTCCACGGTCACAATCCGTGCTATCCGGGCCTACTATGATGTTGCCGTGTACGGTCGGCGCGACAAGCACGCCTTTGCCAAGCTTTGAGGGACACGGAAACACCACCATGCCGACCAGCTTGGCTTCCGTCGTATCAAGAATATAGTACTCCCCTCGTTTAGGCTGGATGGTGAAGGATTTTTCGTCAGCCATCCCGCTGACTATATCTGAATTAACACCCGCCGCGTTCACAACGAAGCGAGCCCTATACTCGCCTTTTACGGTATCGACAACAAAATGTCCGTTTTCTTTTTTTATACCGGTTACTTCCGCGTTAAATTCAACTTTCGCGCCGCCTTTAACGGCACATTCCGCATTGGCAATGGCAAATTCCCACGGAGAAAGTATTCCCGCCGTCGGAGCGTACAGCGCGCATTTAATATCACGGTTCAACGCGGGTTCCATGCTGAAAAGCTCTTTACCTTCAACAATGCGCAAACCCGGCACACAATTTTTATTGCCTTTTACGTACAAGTTTTCTATGCTTTTCCGGTCTGTCTCATCAAACCCGACTACCAAAGAACCGATTTTTTTGTACATAATATCCAAATCGGCGCAGATCCGTTCGATCAGGGCATTGCCCTCAACATTGTAACGGGCCATCATGGTTCCCGGCGCCGGATCATAGCCTGAATGAACTATCGCGCTGTTTGCCTTTGACGTTCCGTCCGCAACATCGTTTTCTTTTTCCAAAAGAAGAGTTTTTATCCTGTAACGGCTTAATTCGTACAAAAGTGAACAACCGCAAACCCCTCCGCCTATAATGATTACATCTTCTATTTTATCCTCAATCAACGTGATGCCTCTAATAGATTATTACAACGCTGAAAAACACTCATTATACGGGTAATTTCAGAACACAACATCTTGAACGCTCCTAAATTATATTACGCGGAAATCCCTGCTTTTACAAAGATTTTTCCAGTAGTTCATAAATTGCGGGTTTTGTGACGCGAAACTATAATTTCACGGTGATATTGTTAAATTCCACCCCTAAAGCAGTATGATTCATGTTTTCAGTCAAGCTGCCGGGGGTCGAAACCGGCAAACGACACCCCGCCGCAAAATTCATTTGCGGCGGGAATCTTCACTATCAAAATTAAATAAACGGCATTACCGCTTTTGCCACGATTCCGCCCAGAATCGCGCCAATAACCGGGCCAATGACCGGGAGCCATGAATAACCCCAATCCGAGCCGCCTTTACCCTTAATCGGAAGCAGCGCGTGAGCGATACGGGGACCAAGGTCGCGGGCCGGGTTGATGGCATAACCGGTTGTACCGCCTAAGCTCATACCGATCGTACAAATAACCGCCCATACATAGAAATTGCCGGCTTTGGTTGCCGCATCAGCTTTGCAGGCGAGAAGTGTAAATACCAGCACGAAGGTGCCTATGATCTCACTGACAAGATTCAATGCGGTATTGCGGATCGCGGGGCCGGTCGAGAAAACGCCTAGCTGCGTTCCCGGATCGGATGTCTGATCAAAATGGTCCTTGTACATGAGCCATACCAGAAATGCGCCTACAAAAGCGCCCGCAAACTGGCAAAGTATGTAACCCGGAACCTGCGTCCAATTACCGCTGTTCACCGCAATCGCAATGGTCAGCGCCGGGTTAAAATGAGCTCCCGAAGCCGCCCCGAAAATCGTCGCCGGTACAAAAACAGCCAGCGCCCATCCCATAGTAATAACTACCCATCCCGATCCGTTACCTTTTGTCTTGTTCAGGATTACGTTTGCTACTACGCCGTCTCCCAACAGTATCAGCATACCTGTACCGATAAATTCCGCTAAATATGGATTCATATTTTCCTCCTAAACTATTTATTTTTTTCCCAACCTAGGGAACGTTTCACTGCTTCTTTCCAGCCGGCAAGAAGTTTTGCGCGCTCATCGCTTTTCATTGCCGATTTGAAAGTTTTATCAACCGCTACATTCTGAAGAATATCCGCATGATCTTTGTAGTAACCTACCGCGAGGCCCGCAAGGTAAGCCGCGCCCTGCGCAGTAGTTTCAATAACTTTGGGGCGGATAACATCAGTTCCAAGAATGTCGGCCTGGAATTGCATAAGGAAGTCATTTGCGCACGCGCCGCCGTCGACACGAACCGCCTTGACAGCCGTTCCGGCGTCAAGGCCCATCGCGGTAATGACATCCGCACTCTGGTACGCCAGGGACTCTACGGTAGCGCGGATAAAATGCGCCTTTGAAGTCCCGCGAGTAACTCCTACAATGGTGCCACGCGCATACTGATCCCAATACGGAGCGCCGAGTCCGACAAAGGCCGGAACCACATAAACCCCACCGGTATCCGGAACCTTTTTACAATAGTGTTCGCTTACAGCCGCGTCATCAATAATTTTGATCCCGTCCCGCAGCCACTGTATCGCGGAGCCCGCTACAAACACACTTCCTTCCAGCGCGTACGTTATTTTACCGTTCAAACCCCAGCCTATGGTTGTAAGAAGACCATTTTTGCTTTCTACTGCCTTTTCACCGGTGTTCATCAGGATGAAGCAGCCCGTTCCGTAGGTGTTTTTAGCCATACCGGTTTCGAAGCAGCATTGCCCGAAGAGGGCGGCCTGCTGGTCACCGGCAATACCCGCTATCGGTATGGATTTGCCGCCAACCTCTGTTTCCCCGAAAACGCCGCTTGAGGGCTTTGCCTCGGGAAGCATGGATTTGGGAATGTTCAGTTCTTTTAGGATTTCATCGTCCCATTGAAGGGTATGTATGTTGAAGAGCATTGTACGGGAAGCGTTACTATAGTCGGTCGCGTGAACTTTGCCTTTAGTAAGCTGCCAAACAAGCCATGTGTCTATATTGCCGAACACCAGCTCGCCTTTCTCGGCTTTTTCCCTCGCGCCTGGAACGTTTTCCAGTATCCAACGAACCTTTGTTCCCGAGAAATATGCGTCAACCACAAGGCCCGTTTTGGCTTTTATTTTTTTATCAAAACCTTTTGCCTTGAGGCTGTCGCAATACTCTGCGGTACGGCGGCATTGCCAAACAATAGCGTTATACACGGGTTTGCCTGTTTTACGATCCCATACAACTGTGGTCTCACGTTGATTGGTAATGCCTATCGCGGCAATATCGTTGGCACTGATACCGGACTGCGCTATCGCGGCGGCCATTACGCCCGATTGTGACCCCCAGATTTCCATGGCGTCATGTTCAACCCACCCTGGCTTTGGGAAAATTTGGGTGAATTCCTGCTGAGCCACACTAACAATGTTACCCTGCTTGTCAAAGATGATGCAGCGGGAACTTGTTGTACCTTGATCAAGAGCTAGCAAATACTTTGCCATAGGTACGTCTCCTCTATAAAATCGATTTATACTTGCCGTGGCATACGCCCCGGGTAAAAAACAAGGCGTACAGCTGAAGAGCATCGATGCCCGTGGTGAAAGGGCGCCTTGTCTTTCTATATACTATCTATTATACTACTTACCATTTTAACTGTCAAGCGCTCGGCCAGCCGCTGTCGCGGTTTTGCCGGTTTTTTGTCGCCCGGTAGCCAGCCGGTTTACATACGCTGGTAGATTCGTAATTGTCCTTCAATTTTACTAGGTACAGATAGCCGCGTTCAGGGTAAAAGCGGCGGCACATATACTTGTTGCCGACGTTTTCCCAAGCGCGTATTCGCTGCCGGGGTGAACCGTTCCCAGTACCCCCGTATCCGCAGCCTCAACTACTGTGTCAACGGGCGCGGGCGGCGCGGCAGTCAGGATGGGCTGGGGATGCTCGATCTATCCGGGAACGTACAGATCGACGTACCGCGGCATAACCGCAGACCGGCAGCATCCCAGCGCGTATTACCTGGGCTTCCACGATTCTTTTATCAGCGAGTAGAGGGGGGAAGTCTCCTTATGGGTGTTTTCCCAGGGCAAGCACCGATTTATGCGATCGATCCTGGCGTTCAAGCGCCAGGATGACGGGTAGAGGTCAAAAGCCCTTTATTCAGCGCTTCCCTGGGGCTATACCAATTCGACGCCGAATTCGCCGGTGACAAGTTCCCCCAGTATGTAGGCTTCCTCGCCCTCCGCGCGCAGAATATCCAGCGCGACGGCGGAGGCGGAAGCGCTTACCGCCACCA
>JAITAE010000054.1 GCA_031284295.1 Spirochaetaceae bacterium | reverse complement strand
TCTTTTTGATCGGGATCATAGCGGCGCATAAGCACCCACCAGTCCGAATCCCGCTGGGCCCCCGAATAGGAGGCATTCACGATCGCATTCACGGCATTGTCGATTTCCTGCCGGTAGTCTGCGGACCCGCCTCCCGCCGCCGAGGTGGAACTTGCGCCGCCGCTTGAACTGGAAGCGCCGGCCACCGCCGCCTGGTATTTGCTGACGATGGTGGTCCGCAGCATGGCGCCGATGCGCTGCTGGGCGTTGAAGCTGTCCGCCCAGGCCAGGGCGAATTGCAGGTTGGTTGAGGTTTCCTCGCCGATGATGCAGTATTTGTCCTTGACCTGAGGCAGGGCCTGCACCGCCGTAATGCCTTTTGCCACATACAGTTCGATCCACTCCGGGGACCTGGACTGCAAACCCAAGGCTTTCGCCTTGTTGTTCAGTTCCCTGGTTTTTACACTGGGACTTCCGGCACAGCCGGAAACAAGCGCGGCGGCCAGAACCGCCAACAGTACCATGGTTTCTTTTGCTTTCTTCATCTTTAAACTCCTTTGCGGGTTCCACCCCGCGTGCGCGGTTTAATGTCCCGCCTGACAAAATGATTATATGTTTAACCGCGCTATGCGGATAAAACCCGATAAATGGTGACGACACGCTTGCCGCAGAAATTACTGTGATGGTTTGGTAATTTCGGCTTATCTCTTATTGAGTCGCCGGAAGAACTCCGCCTCCTATTGTTTTTGAACGCCTGAAGGTTTTTGCCTATATTGAGGGTTGCCGCGATGAATCCGCCGCAGAGATGCCCAAAAACAAGCCGGCAGCCGTGCTTATAAGCGCGTTCACGATAACCTTCCAAATAATCCCCCCAATAGTCATTTTATAGTCCTTTGCGGGTAAGCCCACTGGCTACAGTAACAAAACATTCCTTATAGAAAGTTTTTATTATAATATAATCTTATAGGAAGTTTGTCAATCATCCCTTATCCCGTAAGTTTAAATAAAAGGTTATGACAAGTCTGAGGGCATTATTGGCACATAACATAAAAGAGCGGCGGCGAATTTTGGGCATTACTCAGGCCCAATTGGCCGAAAGGGTCGGCACATCTACCCATTACATAGGGCAAATTGAGCTTGAAAACAAATTTCCCACCCCTGAAATGCTGGAACGGATAGCTTCCGCCCTTGAAATAGACAGTCCAGAGCTTTTTTCAATGGATGCCTACCCTGCCGAGACTATCAGGCAGTTTCAGGAAGTGGTTTTGGCAGATGTGGAAGCGGCGGTAACCAACGTGATTAGTTCACGGCTGGCCGACATACAGAAAATGGTCTAACGGTTCTTTAATTAACGTTGATTTTCACAAATTATTCTGACGGTACAAGGCGGCTTGCAGTGAACCGGGGGAGGGAAGTCCCGAACGCCACCGAACCAATATGATTTTTATCATGTCTTTAATCCATGCAAAGGCTCCCAGACAGGTACAGTCATGGCCGCCGATAAACCGCTGTCCGTTAAAATGGGACATTTTGATACATGCTTGGCTATTTACATGAAAAGAAATATGTTGTATAAATAAAGGCAAAGAGGGAGGCTTTGGTATGGCGAATAAAGGTTTGCATGACGCAAGAAAGGTAAAAAAAGATGAATTCTACACCCAACTCACCGACATAGAAAAAGAACTGAAAAACTATAAACAGCATTTCAAGGGAAAAACCATTCTCTGCAACTGCGATGACCCGCGGGTAAGCAAGTTTTTTTATTTTTTTTATTCAAAATTCTACACACTCGGCTTGAAGCGGCTTATTGCCACCTGTTACAAAAATCTTAACCCCGATTTGTTCAGCCGAAATCTCGACGAACAGGCCGTTTATTGCATTTATGATGGCAAAGACCGCGCCAATGATGTAATCACGGACTATGACACGTTTATCAGGCGGAATGAATGGGGAGTTTTGAAAGGGGACGGCGATTTCCGCTCCTCCGAATGTATCGAATTGCTGAAACAGACCGATATCGTCTGCACCAATCCGCCGTTCAGTTTGTTCCGGGAATATGTGTCGCAATTAATAGAATATGAAAAAAAGTTTATTATCATCGGGAGTGTGAACGCCGTAACGTATAAAGAAATATTTACGCTTTTTAAAGAGAATAAAATCTGGTTAGGACAGAGCATCCATTCAGGCGACCGTGAATTTGGGGTGCCGGACAGTTATCCGCTTGATGCGGCCGGCTTTAGGGTTGGGGAGGACGGTAAAAAGTATATACGGGTAAAGGGGGTCCGCTGGTTTACCAATTTAGATTATAAGGAACTGCACGAAAAACTTACATTATATAAGCGATATAACGAAAAAGAATTCCCAAAATATGATAATTATGACGCGATAGAAGTAAGCGAGACCAAAGACATTCCGCAGGATTATGACGGCGTGATGGGCGTTCCCATAACCTTTTTGGATAAATACAATCCGGATCAATTTGAAATCTTGGGGATGTCGGCAAGTGCTGGTTATAATGCAGACATAGTAGGATTACCTAAACTTAAAGCAATCAAGGACGCAAGACCATTGATAGACGGTAAAAATACCTATGCCCGTGTTTTCATCAAACGGAGAGGAAATAAATGACAATTGAACTCCACGAAATTTTGATAAAAGACCTTGTAGACGGTTACGTTGATAATCAGGAAGAAGGCGTATACGGTTACGGGGGCAGACTGAATATCCGCCCGAAATACCAGCGCGAATTCGTCTACAAAGACCAACAAAGG
>JAITAE010000063.1 GCA_031284295.1 Spirochaetaceae bacterium | reverse complement strand
CGCCCGACGTATTGGCTGGTGAACGCGCGTAAAGCGGCGGCGTAAGAAAGTGTAAAGCGAATCGTGTCCCCCACACGGTACTGTTGTTTCGCGCCGCTTATGTCAAGTATCAGGTGGTCCGAGCTTGCACCCAAAACATTTATATCCGGGTCACAGGGAAACAGTCCGCCGGGGTCTGTGTCCTGCCGGCCAAGCGCGAGCAGCGCCCGTTTAATATTTCCGTTGTCCTGGAATACCGGCCTTTCACCAAAAGCGTCTACGCCGGTTTCCCCTTCGGGCACGGAGGCTTTCGTCTGAATCTCTATGATTTGCGCCTCAAGCGTAAACGTATCGCCGAATGTGTTTTTTATGCGCGAACAGTAAGCGGTTTCGTTGCCCAGAAGGAACGCCTCGCCAAGGCGTAAATTATTTATTCCGTCCGGAAGCTCATTTTTTTCTATTAAATAGTAAGAACTGGAATTGCCGCCGGATACCAGCAGAGGCCCCGTATTAAATTTTTCTTTGATACGCTTTGCCCAGCCGCTCAGTATTGACAGGTTATCCCTTTTGGGGATAACGGCGCCGTAACAAGTCAGGTTGCAGGCAATTCCATAGAATTGCAAATTCTTTAGTTTCAAAATTGTTTCGACAGTGGAAAATATTTTTTTATCTTCCGTGTAGTACAGACCTTCGCGCAGATCGCCCAAATCTATCATCAAAACAATTTTATGCATCTTGTTCTGTCTTTCCGCTTCCGTGTTTAACAGTTCCACCGTACTTGTTTCGGAATTAAAACTTATGTCGGCATGACGGATTACATCCTCGATTTCGCAACGCTGCGGCAAGCGTAGCAGGACGGTATCTTTTCCCCTGCCGGAATATGTTTTAATATTCTGTATACGTGAATCGGCTAGATAATCAACGGCGTGATCCGACAGCAACATTCGCGTTATGCGGCTGTCGGCGCAAAAACCCTTTGTAACAATCATTACGGAACATCCTGAGTTCTTTACGGTCCGCGTTACCGTCTCCAGATTCTGCCTCAGCTTTTCCATATCGATTATTAACGCCGGAAAAATCTCAGTATTTTTCATGCCGTTTGCCATAGCTACGCTCCCTGTTGCATTATACACGGCTTTTCAAAATATGCTACATACAATTGCATTTTCCGCCGCGCGCCCTGTCCTTGTTGCATAAGCAAATGAGCCGCCGCGCTCTAAGACATGGAAATACCGCCGTCCCGCCGCTGGGTGTTTTATGCATACCGAATCATAAACTGGCGCAGGCTCTATAATATTTTTTGTTTCTTTTATGCTCCTGCCATTATATTTTACCGGTGATATTGGATTCCACAAATAACTATCGGGGCAATTAACATTTATATTGTTTTTTCTGCATACTTCAATTATTTCTTTGATTTTTAATTTTGATCGTAAAGATTCATTGGCGTTATAGTTTGAAATATCAACCGTTGATTTTTGGGGATATTCCCTTAATAGAGTTGTTTGGAAACTTCAGTTTCCGAACAACTTCCATTAAAAAATGCAGTTTTGTAAAGCTTTTAGCCTGAAAAACTGCAAGACTGTGAGATAACCAACCGGGTTATCGAACAAGTCTAGTTATGGATATCAACTGGAAAAAGAATACGGCACTGTTTTTAACCGGACAGGCATTCTCGCTTTTTGGTTCAATGGTGGTGCAGTATGCTATTATATGGCATATTACCCTTAAAACACAGTCGGGAATAATGATCACGCTTTTTACAATTTTTGGATTTATTCCAATGTTTTTTATTTCACCATTTGGCGGCGTATGGGCGGACAGGTTTAACCGTAAATATATCATCAACATATCGGATGGCGCAATAGCGTTTGCGAGTCTGGTTATAGCTGTTTTGCTGATATTTGGATTTGAAAATTTTGGGATACTGTTGATAGGCGCGGTTGTACGTTCATTTGGACAGGGCGTGCAAATGCCTGCGGTGGGCGCTTTTATCCCGCAGATCGTCCCTGAGCGGCACCTGACAAAAATAAACGGAATACAGGGCAGCATTCAGTCATTTATAACGCTGACTTCACCCGTGGCAAGCGGCGCTCTTATGTCGTTCGCGCCCCTGGAGTTATTGTTTTTCATTGATGTGATTACCGCCGCCGCCGGTATAAGCATTCTGTTCTTTTTTGTTAAAGTACCCGTAGCGGAAAAGCCCGTGCGGCCGCCCGGACAAAAACCGTTGACATACCTGCACGATTTAAAAGAAGGGCTGAAATATATAAAAAGGCATGACCATATACTATTGCTCATCGTCCTTTCGGCGGCATTCATGTTTTTCGCGTCCCCTTCCGCAATGCTGACGCCATTACAGGTGACAAGAAATTTTGGAAATGAAGTCTGGCGGCTTGGCGCCATAGAAATTGCTTTTTCCGCCGGGATGATGGCCGGCGGCATCCTGATTGGCTTTTGGGGCGGTTTCAAAAACCGTATTTTTACAATCATGCTTTCATGCGCCCTGTTTGGCATTGAGTCCATTGCTCTTGGAATGGCCCCTATTTTTTGGGTTTACATTGGCATTATGGCAGGCGCCGGCGTAACTATGCCGCTTTACAATACACCTTTAATGGTTATCCTGCAAACCACCGTGGAGCCTGAGTTTATGGGGCGGGTGCTTTCGCTTATCACGATGCTCAACAGCGTTATGATGCCACTGGGCATGCTTATCTTTGGTCCGCTTTCGGATGCTGTTTCTATAGACCTTATTCTTATAGGAACAGGTATAGTAATGACGTTGCTGAGCATCCTTTACGCGGCAATTAAATCTTTGCGGAACATTGGACAAAACTGTCCTCCAGACAACGCCGCTATCGGCAACTAGCGTTCCAACGCTATTAAACTTGTG
>JAITAE010000048.1 GCA_031284295.1 Spirochaetaceae bacterium | reverse complement strand
GCGTTGAGCTTGGGAGTTTGCTTCGCGGCGCTACGCGCCGCTTACCGCAAACTCCAGACGTGGGGCGTGGGGCCGCTGGCGGTATGCTACTGCGTAGCGGACTTTAAACCCGCTGGCGGGGGTGGCGGATTTTGGGGGTGGCGGAATACCGCGCTTGCGCGGGATGGAGACAGGGGGGCGCGCCGGGAAAGCCCCTATATGCCGGTAGCGGCATGGAAATAGCGCCCCCCTTCATATTATGAATCATTGAAGACCTAGAAAACAGCAAAGACAACAACTGACATACCTGTGCATTTAAAAGGCGTTTGGCGGGTATGCTACCGCGTAGCGGACTTAAAACCCACTGGTGGGCGCGTAGCGGACTTAAAACCCACTGGTGGGCGCGTAGCGGACTTTAAAGCCGCTGGCGGCCTGGCGGCGGTGGGGGTGGAAAGTGTACAAAAAATGAGTCACAGTGTAACAATGCTTGAACATACCGGCGGCGAGGCGGATTTTATACCATTTGCCCGCCCGTTTACCGGCAGGGAGGAAGAGGAGGCCGTGCTGAGGGTGCTCCGCTCCGGCTGGCTCACGACCGCGGAGGAGGCGCTCGCCTTTGAGCGGGAATTCGCGGAACGCCTGGGACGGGCGGCGGGATACCCGCTGGGGGCGCTTGCCGTGAACAGCGCCACGAGCGGTCTTCACATCGCGCTGGAGGCCTGCGGCCTGGGACCGGGGGATGTGGCGCTGGTACCCGCGTATACCTTTACCGCCACCGCCGAGGCGGCCGTCTATCTGGGCGCGGAACTTGCGTTTATCGACTGCGCGGCGGACTCCTTTCTGCTGGACACGGAAAGTCTTGAAAGAACGGCGAGCCGCCTGGCCCTGGGCAAGACGGCCTACGAAACTGGCGGGCCGGCGGGCAGACCGCGCGCCGTGGTACCCGTACATTTCGGCGGCCTCTGCTGCGACATGGACGCCGTAAACAAAACCGCCCGCCGTTACGGCATGGCCGTTGTGGAAGACGCCGCCCACGCCTTCCCCGCGTACACAGAAATGGGCGCGCCTGCCGGTTCCCTGGGCGATGTGGGCGTTTTTTCGTTCTACGCGACAAAAACAATTACGACCGGCGAGGGCGGTATGGCGGTGAGCGGAAATCCTGACTTGGTAAAACGGATGTCGCTGATGCGCTGGCACGGCATAGACCGCCCGGTTTGGAACCGTTATACGGGCGGCAAAGCTTCGTGGTACTACGAAGTCATCGAGGCCGGATATAAGTACAACCTTCCCGACATACTTGCCGCGATAGGCCGCGTCCAACTCAGGCGGGCGGACGAACTGCTTGAAAAGCGCAAACACATAGCGGCCTGTTATGACACCGCGTTTTCGGACTGCCCCCTGTTTTCGATTCCGCCCGGCGCGGCAGGCGATGCGCGGCACCTGTACCCGCTGCGGCTCAAGCAGCCGCTTGCCGCCGCCCGTGACGACTGCGTTAGGAAACTTCAGGAACTGGGTATAGGCGTTTCGGTACACTTTATCCCGCTGCATAAGATGCCGTACTACAGAAAACGCTACGGGCTGAAGGATGGGGACTTTCCGAATGCGGAAGACGCGTACAGCCGTGTCATCTCTCTGCCGATATGGCCCGGTATGACGGATGAGCAGATCCGCCGCGTCATCGACTCTGTTGTCAAATTGATAGGGTGAGGTTTTTTTGTTTGTAGACGATATAATTCTGGACGGTCAGTATTTCGCCGTAACGGTACGCTCGCCGGACGCGAATTGCGGGCTAAAAGGCATACGCTGCCCGGAGCTGGACCCCGCTTACAGGCTGATAAGGGCCTCCGACATACCCGGTCAGAATCATTTGGCGGACAGCGCCGTTCCCCTGCTGGCACGGGACAGTCTGCGTTACATAGGTGAACCTGTCGCGATACTCGTGGGGCCGGATTGGGCAAAACTTGGGGAGCTTGCGGCCCAAATCATTGTCGAGACGGAAGCCGCTTCGGACACGGCGCGGCCTCCGGTGTTTTCGACGGATTCGCCTGACGCGGAAATTACCTCCCAGGTCATGTTCGACACGGAAGCCTTTCCAAGGAACGTTTCCCCGCCGAAAGAAAAATCCCACTCAGGAGGCGTGTCCGCCGCCCCCGCTCCTTCCGGTGAAGGCGCGGGGGCGGGGGCGGGCGCGGCGGAACTTTCCCCGGACGGCCCTGAACCGGAACCTGTCGTTGTAACCGGTTTATACAGGACGGGCCTCCAGGAACACTGGTACAGCGAGCCGCACGGCGCCGTTGCAAACATACTCAATGACGGCGTCATCGTATACACCGCGACACAGTGGCCGGGGCACGTAAAACAGAGCGTAGCGGAGGCTCTGTCTCTGCCTTCCGGCGCGGTTTCCGTTAAAACGGCGGAACTGGGGCTTCATTTTGACGGGAAAATCTGGTATCCGTCCCTTGTCGCTGTTCACGCGGCCCTTGCCGCGTTCATCACAAAAAAGCCGGTCAAACTGATGTTGACCCGCGAGGAAGATTTTCTCTTTTCGCCCAAACGCCCGGAGACGCGGCTGGAGTTTTCGAGCCTGCTCGATTCCAACGGCGAGCCCTGCGAGACAACGGTAAGCATACGGGCCGGTTTCGGGTCGGAAACTTTTTTTGCTGATGTCATGCTGGAAAGCATTGCCCGCGCGGTCGCCGGTCATTACAGACTGGGACGCATACAGGTGAGGGCGGAAGCGGTAAAGACGAATCTGCCGCCCGCCGGGCCGTTCGCGGGTTTCGGCGCGGCGCAGGGTTTTTTCGGCCTGGAGCGTCACGCGGCCAAAATCGCCGATACGGTGCGCGCCGATGGTTCCGAATGGCTCAGCCATCACTATAACGAAAAAAGAATGGCGGCGGACGAACTGGAAAATCTGACGGAAGACTTGCTGAAACAGTGCGATTACAAACGAAAGTGGGCCGCATACGAACTGCTGCGCCGGCGTGAAGCGGGCGGCAGGATAAGCCCAACGCGCGGTATCGGCATAGCTGTCATCGCGTATAGCGGCGGGAAGATACGCTACAGCCTTCTGAATAAGCCCGGCGGCGCTTCCGCCCAGGCGGCGGAAGCGCCGCTTCTTGCCGCCGCCGTCGTTGAACTGGAGATCGACAGGGTTGATTTTTCCGCTAACATACGCCGCGCCTGTATATCCGTTCGTACCGGCGCACTGAACGACAAACGCGCCGTCCGCCGCAGGCTGCTGCAAAACAGCGTTGCGGCTTTTGGCTGGGCCTCGGTCGAACAGCTTGAATACAGGGATGGCCGAATCGACAAAAACGGGCTGGTAGACTACCGGCTGCCCGCGTCCTCATCCATTCCTCCCGTAAGCGTCATACTTTCCGAACGACCGGTCGCGGAAGAAAACCCGGACATTATCCGGGAATTGCCGTACTGCGTGATTCCGGCGGCATACCTACAGGCGCTTACACAGGCTTGCGATCACCATTTCGATACCATACCGGTTTCCGCCCGCGACATTTGGCGTGTCCTGGAAAACCCCGAAAACGACGGACAGGAATCGCATGGAGAAAAAGAACAATGACGATAGCTTTCATCCTGAACGGCGAAGACGTTACGGTGGATACAGAACCGGACCGGCGGCTCATAGACATACTGCGGAGCGACTTTAAGCTGTACGGCGCGAAATGCGGCTGCTTAAGCGGCGTCTGCGGCGCCTGCGCCGTCATACTGAACGGGTCTGTAAGTTCCGCCTGCATGGTACCGGCATTCCGTGTCCGCGGCAGCGAGGTGATCACGATCGAAGGCTTCTCGCTGACAAACGATTACAATGACATAATCCGGGGCTTCAATCTGCACGACGTGGAAAACTGCGGTTTTTGCGGCGCGGCAAAGATTCTTTTGACGGAAACGCTGCTTGCCGAAAAGGAATTGCCGCAGCGTGATGAGATTCTTTCGGCGTTCAACAGCGTAAGGTGCCGCTGTACACTGGGCCAGAACCTTGCGGACGCGGTTATCGCGGCGGCGAAGATACGCCAAAGGAGACGTGGTGAGCGAAAAAGATAGTCAGATTTTTTATCCGCCCAATATGCAGGAGTTTTTCGGCTTGTTAAACCGTATTGACGGCATAGACATATTTTCCACCGATGCGCGGCGGATACAGGAACAGCGCGGCAGAACAATTACGCTGCCCAAAGTCATCATCAACACCGGCAGCCTTGCCGACCTGTACAACATCAACCGCACGGAACGTTACATAGAGATGGGTTCGATGGTAAACCTGCAGCAGATTTGCAAACTTGGAAAGATTATTCCAGCGGCCCTCAGGCAGGCGCTGGACAGCCTGTACAGCCGATTCACGCGAAATTCCACCGGCATCGGCGGCATCATCTGCCAAAATTCGGACTACGAACCGCTTGCCGCCGCGCTGATAGCCCTCAATGTCCGCTGCGAACTGCGCACAAGCTCACAGTCCCGCTGGGTCAGCGTGATCCGCCTTACCGGCCCGGAAAAATCGAGCGTTTTTCACAGCCAGGAAATCCTGTACCGTATCAGGATACCGCTGGAACAGTGGGATTTTACCCTATGCAGGCACCTGGACGCCGCAAACGAAGATTTAAGCGAATCCGGTTTGATAGTTTTCCTTGCCCGCATCCAAAACAACATCCTGGCCGATGTCTGCATCGTTTTTTCGGGCGTTTCCGTAATCCGTGACAGAAACCACGAAACGAGTCTGCTGGGCAAAAAACTTCCGCTTGCCAAGAAAGAGGCATCCTCCTTCATCAGCCTTTGGAAAAATTCCCTGCCCGAAAGCACACCACCGTTTCTCCGTGACCGTATCCTGTCGTTCATAGAAACCGCCATCCAGAATTTCACCGACTAGCGGTTTGTTATCCCATCCCGTTTCCGTTGTCTGGAGAGGCCGCGATCAAGGGCTTTGATCAGTGCGGACAGGGCGGCTGCTCACGGTTGCGTAACTAACTGTGCCAAGCGCTGCCGGAAGGTCTTTGGCCGAAAGAAAGGGCTGAATATCGCCGCCCGTTTCAATTGCCAGCGCCGTTTTCATCAGATCCAGAAGCCGGAAATCGGCGCACCGCTCAAGCCGTATCTTACTGTACGCATAGACGGGTTTTAGTTCCGCGCCGCTTATCAGTGTGGTTTCCCTGCCGTCAATGAGTCCTTTTGAAAAATGAATCTTCGCCAGGGCGCTTAAACGGCTGTTTTTTGAGGGATGCCATGAAAGCAGATCTCCCAGCGCGTAAAAGATCAGGCCGTCTTTCCGCAGGCCGGTACGGGGATCGGTGCAGGTGTATTTTTCCGCGGGCTGCAAAGTATGGGAATGATTCCCGATAATGACATCGATCCCGCATTCAAGTATTTCGTGTCCCAGATCGATGAAATGCCGCAGGGGGTACGATTCATGCTCAAGCGACCAGTGCAGGCAGGCGGTAACAATGTCGGCGTTTTTTTCCTTCCGTGCCTTTTCCGCGTCTTTTTTTATCGGCCCTGTGTCGCAGCCCGGCCTGTTCAGGGGCAGGAGGTTGACCAGGTATTCTTTTCCCGGTGGAAGCGTGTTTTCGTTCAACGAGAATGTGTACGAAAGGAACGCGAAGCGGATGCCGTTTTTTTCGATAACCGGAATGTCATCCCGGTCAGCCTGGCTGCGGAATGAGCCGGTGTGGCAGGCTCCTCTTTGATCGAGAAAGTCCAGCGTTTCAAGAAGCCCGCTTTCGCCCCGGTCCAGGGCGTGATTGTTGGCTGTGGTAAAAAACGTTATGCCTGTTCCGCTTTCGCCGAACTTGCCGTTTTGGAAGCAGCGGTCAAATACTTCGGGCGAGTTGTTCAGTTCAAGTTTTTTGAGCAGGTTCTTGGGCAGGGCGGTGAACGGCTGGGAAGGGGCGACCGGTGATTCAAGATTCGCGCAGCGTATATCCGCGTCAAAAAAGAACGGCGCGACATCGTTCCAGAGCTCTCCGGTATTGTCTCCCCGGATATGCCCGGAAACCAGTATGTCGCCGCCTGAGGCAAGGGACGCTTCGGCCTCCTGCCGGAAACCGGCGGGAAGGGCAAAGTCAAAACGCTGGGCGGAAAAATGCTCCGCTATGCCGCAGCCTTTTTCCGGTTTTTCAATCTGCCTGAAATAGTACTTGTATATCCAGAACAGTTTGTCCTTGAGCGCCGGAAGCGTACCGTCCTGACGCTGGGAGTGATCGAAATGCCCCGGCCTGAGCAGGGTTGCGATAAGGCAGGCAAAGCGGAAAATGTTTCGCAGAATGGTTCTGAAAATGATCGATACGATGCGCGTCATGCTGTTCTTTCCAGCGACCGTATTCCCAGTTCGGCAAGGAATCCCGCCGCGGCGCCGAGAGGCGACGGATTGGCCCTGAAACCGGGGTGGTGCGTCGTCTGGGGGCTTCCCACGCCGACGGTAAAAAACACCCCGGGGATTCGCTGCTGGTACAGGGCGAAATCCTCGCCGCCCATATTGGGAATAGCCGGCATCACCGTAAGACCTAAGGATTCCGCCGTTTTCGCGGCAAAGTCCGCAAGGGCGGCGTCATTATCAACCGAAGGCGCCCCGCACTGCCAGATGTACTCTGTAACGGCGCCGGAGATCCTGTCAACGCCGCCGCAGATCCGGCCAAGCCGTTCGGCGACGGTTTTAAACTGGTCCGTGCCAAGCGTGCGTATCGTGCCTTCCAGCAGCGCTTCCTGGGGAATGACATTCCAGGTGTTTCCCGCCTGTACATGGGTGATGCTGACGACCACCTTGTCAAAAGGGTCGGTCGATCTGCTTACGATGGTCTGGGCGGCGACAATAAGCTGCCCGGCGGCGCTTACCGGGTCTATACATTCATGGGGGACGGAGGCGTGGCCGCCCTTTCCCCTGATGACGGCGCGGAAGCCCCCGACGGCCGCGCTGACCGGCCCGGCGCTTACCGAAAATACGCCGGGCGCGCGGGAATCGTCAACGTGCAGCCCAAAAATTTCCCGCACATCGTCAAGGACGCCGGTTTCCAGCACTTGTTTCGCCCCCACGCCGGTTTCCTCGGCGCTTTGGAAGACCAGCTTTACCGTCCCCTTTAATGCCTCCCGCCTCCGGTCAAGCAGCGCCGCCGCGCCGAGCATGGCGGTAAGATGAAAATCGTGACCGCAGGCGTGCATATACCCGGCGTTTCCCGACGAATAGGACAGGCCGGAATGTTCCTCTATCGGGAGCGCGTCAATATCACAGCGCAGGGCCACAACCGGACCTTCCGATTTGCCGTCAACGCGGGCGACAAGGCCGGTTTGTAAGGGCGTGTCAATCACCGTTATTCCTATCCCCCGGAGGATTTCCCTGATCCGCGCCGTTGTTTCATGCTCGGCCCCGGAAGGTTCCGGATGACGGTGGAACCACTGAAACCATGCAAAAAGTTGTTCCTGTAAATTGCCGCCGTTCATTATTGCCGCCCCGCGTTTTTAAAGAAATCGTCCACCGCCTTCTTTTGGATCGCTTCAAGTTCCCCCGAATCCTTCAGTTCCCGTATCGCCCGGTCAACGGCGTCGTGGAGTTTATCCGCGTTTTTTTGGAATACAAAGTGGCTCTCCTCAAAATCGCCGACAGGATCGCCGGTTATTTTTAAATTTACCGGCCAAAAGGTGTTGATCAGTTTGACATCCGATTCGGTAAGCAGCGTCGCGTCGATCACTCCCGCGGTCATGTTGGTGATCAGCACGTCGGGGGTTGCCTCGTAGTAGTCAATCAGAATCGGGTTGTCCGGGTGTCCGGCGTTATAGGTTTCCACAGTGTACGCCCAGCCGGAGGCGGGCGGCACGCTGATGTGTTTGCCGCGCAGATCGTCCAAACTGTGAATGTCGTTTGTGGAATCCGGCACAACAATATAACTGTAGCTGCCGATATAGCCCTCGTTTGAAAACAGGAACTTTTGCTGCCGTTCCTCATTAACGCCGAATTGGTGAGCCGCTATGTCGATTCTGCCCGTTTCGAGGGAGGTAAGTATGTTCTTGAATTCAAGAACCTCGTAGGTGAACCGGTATTCAGGCAACTTTTTGTCGATAGCGTCCAGCACGTCTTTTTCAAAGCCGGCCAGTTCTCCATTGGGGTCAAGGTAACAGTACGGCGGGTAGTCATTGCTCGTCCCCACGCGAAGCCGCTGTGCCGATCCGTCCTCTTTTTTTGCGCAGCCCAAAACAAAAATAACCGCGATTACCGGAAAAAACAGTGTTTTCTTCATAAGTTATCTCCTTGTTGAACAGGATGAATGCCGGGTTTGTGTGGAATTTTGTGAAGTAAAACCCGAAATTCAGGCGAAAGTTTCAGGAAGGCCGCCGGGCCTTGCATGATTTACATTATTCCTATATAACTTATAGGAAAATGTCAAGCGTTAAATCCGCCGTTTTCTATAGGAGTTGCTATGCCGGAATTTTTTCGATGGGAAAACGCCCTGTATTTTCTCCCCAAGGTAATCTCCGCCCTTCCCGTCACCCTGGGAATCGTACTGGTTGCCACGGCCTCCGGCCTGGTCCTGGGGCTTGCCGTGGCGCTGCTCCAGGTTGAACGTGTTCCCGCGGCGCGGCGGCTGTGCCGTCTGTACGTCTCGTTTATCCGGGGTACGCCCATTATCATCCAGATGTTTATCGTGTATTACGGGCTGCCGCTTTTGTTGATGAAGATCGGTATTGACATCACCCGTACCGATAAAATCTGGTTTGTTTACATTACCTACGGAATAAATTCAGGCGCGTATTTTTCGGAAATTTTCCGTTCGGCGATTCTGGCGGCGCCGGGATCGCAGTGGGACGCGGCGGCTGCTTTTGGCCTGACCAGGGCGCAAACGTACCGCCGTCTGATTCTGCCGCAAAGCGTGGTTATCGCCATTCCCGCTTTCGGTACTATGATGACGGGCCTGCTGCAGGACACTTCCCTCGCCTTCACCCTCGGCATACTTGACGTTATCGGCAGGGTACGCGCCCTGGGAGCGCTGACCAGCCGCATCCTGGAAGGTTACGTCGTCGCCGCGTTGGTGTTTGTCGCGTTAAGCCTGGCGCTGGAAAAACTTTTCGGCTTTATCGAAAAACGAGCCACCCATCAGGCGGCGGTATCGTGAATTTCAGCTTTTCGTTTCTGCTGACCGCCCTTGCCGCCGGGGCGGCGAAAATTCCGGTGACCCTGCTCCTCTCCACCGCGCCGATGATCGCCGGATGTGTCATCGGCCTTTTTATCGCCCTGGCCCGTTTTTTTCGTGTTCCGGCGCTTGCCTTCCTGTTCCGCTGGGGTGTCACGATTGTCAAGGGTATACCGGTAGTGCTTATCCTGCTGGTGTTCTACGTATGGACCGCGGTTTCCTACGAACCGGTCATGCGTTTTTTCGGCAGCGCGGCGGCTTTTAGAAACCTGAACAAGGCCCTGATCGCCATAGCCGCGCTTTCCGTGTACGCGATTGTGGGCCTTTCCGAGGCGTTCCGGGGCGGGCTTGCCTCGGTAAAAAAGGGGCAATTTGACGCCGCTTACGCGGCCGGTTTGAATCCGCGCCAGACCTTGCTGCGCGTCGTGCTGCCCCAGGCGCTTCCCGCGGCGCTTCCCATGATGGGAAACATCTTTATCGCCCTTACCAAGGCCGCCGCTCTCGCGTCCATGGTCTCCGTTATTGACGTGATGAACGCCGCCGTTATCAGCGCCACCAGCAACTACCGTTTTCTGGAGGCGTATGTCGCCGCCGCCCTGATCTACTGGGCGATATGCGTCCTTATCGAAAAAATATTTTTAGCGCTGGAAAAATACTTTGCGCGGAAAACCAGGAATGTTCATGAATAACAACGAAGTTTTAATAGAAGTCCGCGGCCTGAAAAAATCATTCGGCTCTCTGCGGGTTCTGAAGGGCATCGACCTGGCTGTGAAAAACGGCGAGGTGGCCGCGCTTTTGGGACCTTCCGGTTCCGGCAAGACGACCCTGCTGCGCTGTCTTAACTTTCTGGAAAAAGCCGACGCGGGAACCCTGCGCATCGGGGATGAGGCGGCGGATCTGCGGAACGTTTCCAGGCGTCAGATCCTTTCCATGCGCCGCAAAACAGCGATGGTGTTTCAGAACTACGATCTCTTTCTGAACAAAACGGTTTTGGAAAATGTTACCGAGGGCCTTGTTACCGCCCGCAAAGTTCCAAAGGGAGAAGCCCTGGCTCGGGCGGCAAAGGTTCTGGAGCAGGTCGGGTTAAGCGACAAGCTGGACGCCCGGCCCTACCAGCTTTCCGGGGGGCAGCAGCAACGCGCCGGAATTGCCCGGGCCCTGGCGGTGAATCCCGCTGTCATCCTGTTCGACGAGCCCACATCCGCCCTTGATCCTGAAAAAGTCAAGGAAATACTCGACCTTATACGGGTCGTCGCAAAAAGCGGCGTTACAATGATCATCGTTACCCACGAAATGGAATTTGCCTGGGAGCTTGCCGGCAAGATCATTTTTATGGACAACGGTGAAATCGTGGAGGAAGGCGATCCGAAACAGGTATTCGGCAATCCCCGGCAGGAGCGGACCAAAGCCTTCCTTTCCCGTTTTACCAGGGCCAAGCCGCCTGAATATTTTATATGAAGATAAAGCTGTTCATACTTTGCGCGGCAATCGTCCTTGTTACCGGAGGAATCATGTCAAAAGGTATCCGTACCCATGTGATAAGCAGGACATTTAATGAAATGGCCATAGGCGGCGAAGACGACCGCCACGACGGTTTCGATCCGCGTGTGGGATCGGTAGACTTTAGCCTTTCGGTAATTGAGGAAGTAAACATCGCGCAAGGCGCGGATCATCTTGCCGGTTATCTCTACCGGCCCGCCGGTTCGCCGGGTATACGGAAACTGGTGATTTTCTTTTCGGGTTCCCACGGCTCAAACGCAGCCATGGCGGGGCCGCTCGCAAGGGAGTATAACCTTGGCGGCGTTGCCGTGCTCGGTGTGGATTACCGGGGATTCGGCGGAAGCGGAAACAGACTGAACGGCGCGGCCATTACCGAAGCGGTGATCTACGAAGACGCGCGGGCCATATACCGCTATGCCGTCGCCGGTCTTGGGGTAAAACCGGACGGCGTTATCTTGTACGGCTTTTCCCTGGGCGGAGCGGCCGCCGCAAAACTCGCCGCGGATCTTGCCGAAGAAGGCGTCAGGCCCGCCGGCCTTGTACTGCACAGCAGCATCCGCGATATGACCCACGCCGCCGCGGATACACTTTCCCTGCCCGGACCCGCCGCCCTTGCCGCCGGCTGGTTTGGCGGCATCCTTACCGGCGGTTCGTACAACACGGCGGCGCATCTTCGCCGCCTTTCCCGCGCCGCGCCCGATCTCCCAATACAGTTCCGGGGCGGCGACGCCGGGGCCGGAGACGAGCTTTCCCTCTCGAAAACAAAACTCGATACAATCGGCGATTTTACCCGGCGCTCCGTCCTGAACGGCGGCGGCCCCCATCAGCTTCCCGGAAGCAAATA